>JAOUQB010000143.1 GCA_029879555.1 Nitrospirota bacterium
GTGCTTATAGTGGCTATAGGTATTGGTCTGTATGCGTTTCGTCCGGCCCTTCAATCTCAGTCATCTGAACGACAGCCTCCAGCTAGCGTTGAAGTTATTCGCAGTTCGATTGACACACGGGTGTCGGAAACGGGGACGATTCAGCCTTCGAAAACGATTGAGATCAAGTCCCAATTTTCCGGGGAAGTGGCCCAACTGTTTGTCTCAAGCGGCCAACCCGTGAAGAAAGGTGAGTTGCTGGCGATCATCCGCCAGGAATCCAGCCAGGCTCGCCAAGTGGCCCAGCTTCGCGCCGCGATTCAAGAAGAACGGCTGAACGTGAATACCACCCAGCGGGAATGGGTCCGTTCCCAATCCTTATTTAAGAAAGGATTCATTGCGCAAAAAGCTCTGGAAACATCAGAGGATGACTATCAACGCGCACTGGTCCGTTTGGAACTCGCTGAACGCCAACTCTTGCTTGCCTTGGGTGGCAATAAAGAACTGTTCAAACGCTACCAAGAAAGCTCGACGCAAAGCACTCGACCAGAAGAGTTTCAGGTTCGCTCCCCAACGGATGGCTCTGTCCTGGAAATTCTCGTCAATCCCGGGGAAATCATTACATCGGGAACCGCGACATTCGGTGGCGGCACCATTCTCATGAAACTAGCCGATTTGTCTCGCATGATCGTCACAGCCAAAATCAACGAAGTGAATATTCCGCGTGTGGCCGTCGATCAAGACGTGGACATTCGCTTAGATGCCCTTCCAGGCCAAGCGTTCAAAGGGCGCGTGACCGCCATCGCTGCGCAAGGTGTGAAAGAGGAGAATATTGTGACCTATGACGTCACAATCGCCATTACAGAGCCCAACCAGACCCTCAAGCCCATGTTGACCGCCAATGTGGATATTGTGACGAAGCGATTAGAGGATGTTCTCATGATCCCTCTGGAGGTTCTACAGGTTAAAAATGGCGATGATGTTGTCGAAGTCCTAACCAATGGAACGCCTAAAAGCCAGAAGGTGCGTGTGGCATTCCGAACCGATACTCAAGCCGTCATTACGAAAGGCCTCAAGGAGCACGATCAGGTGGTTATTCCCACCTTTAAACCTGCAGCAGAAGACTGAGGACCTCTCCACCCCATCAACGTGATGCTGATCAGCCTACGCCATATCAATAAAATCTATACCACCGGCGAAGTGGCCGTTCATGCGCTTGACGATCTGAATATCGAAATTGAACAGGGAGAATTTGCGGCCATTATTGGACAGTCCGGCAGTGGCAAAACTACCTTGCTGGATATTGTAGGCTGCTTGAGTCAGCCAACCAGCGGCGAGTATTGGCTCCATGAGTCCCATATCAACAAGCTGTCTGACTCGGAACTCACGGCGATTCGCAATCGACAAATCGGGTTTATCTTTCAGACCTTTCACCTTTTGCCACGTAAAACGGCCCTAGAAAACGTGCAACTCCCGCTCATGTATGCCAAAGCCACCCATACACAACAACAGGACCGGGCGCAAGAACTCTTAACCCGAGTCGGCCTTCAAGATCGGATGCAGCATCACAGCAATCAACTCTCTGGCGGGCAGCAACAACGCGTGGCCATTGCCCGAGCCTTAGCCAACCGGCCAGCACTCCTTCTGGCGGACGAGCCTACTGGAAATTTAGACAGCCAGTCAGGGAATGAAATTCTCACGATTTTTGACGAGCTCCATGGGCAAGGGCAAACCATTGTCATGATTACCCATGATCCCCTTATTGCCCAACGCGCCAACCGGCGTATCACCCTCTTAGACGGACGGGTCTTAGCCGACGAATCGACCAAATCTCCTACACAACCGATCCTTCAAGAAATCTAAAGGCCTGTATGCTTGGCGCCATCTTTCGCGATGCCCTCAAAAATTTGTCCAGCAATATGCTGCGATCCGGGCTGACGATGCTGGGGGTGATTATCGGGGTGGCCTCGGTGATTGCCATGATGGCGATCGTAGAAGGTGGACAGGTGTGGCTGGTCAGTTCAATTGAAAAGTTAGGCACGAATTTACTGTTTGTCTGGAAAAAACGGTTGACCATTGATGAACGACGCATGTTTGCCGGACGTAATCTTCAACTCAGGTATGACGACGCCTTGGCCATTCGTGACCGATTTCCAGACCTCAAAGTCGCGCCGGTCATTGATATCGACGGGCAAATCAAAGCCGGAGAACGCGATTACAGCGGGCGCATTACCGGCACCTCTCCGGAATATTCCGATATCCGCAACTCCTATCCTGCGAGTGGACGATTTATTGGCACCACCGATATCCAAACCTGGAACCGGTCGGTGGTGTTGGGCAAAACTATCGCCGAAGTCCTATTTGGCACGCAATCGCCCATTGGTAAAGAGGTGAAAATCTTTCTGGGTGCCAGAAAAAAAAGTAAAAAAAGTGATGGCCCAAATGGGGAAAAGAAGGAACAAGAGACTGTTGGAGAATATAGATTTACCGTCATTGGTGTCATGGAACCCAAAGGAGAAGCCTACGGGCAAGATCGCGATGAAATGATCTTTATTCCGGTCACGACAGCTCAACGTTTTTTTAAGGGCAATGACAAAATTGGCTCAATGATTATTCACGTCCCAGATCGGAATCAGATGGAGGAAGTCACCCACAAACTGCATCAATTTCTGATCCAGCGCCATGACGGGGTGGACGATATCCGCGTGCGCAACCAAGGAGAATTCTTGGGTGCAATTGATCAAACGATTGCAACCTTTCGGTTTGTGCTCGGCGGCATTGCCACTGTGGCATTGTTGGTCGGCGGAATTGGCATCATGAATATTATGCTTGTCACGGTTACAGAACGCACCCGTGAAATTGGGCTTCGCAAAGCCATCGGGGCGAGGCGCCAAGATATTCTCCTACAATTCCTTATTGAATCAACGACCATCAGTGTCATTGGCGGATGTTTTGGGATCATTCTTGGGATTTTCGCCGCCCATGGTTTTGGCGACTTGGTCGCGCAATCCATGCCAGGAGGCGGCGACTGGGGAGCCGTCATAAAACCCAGCGCCATTGTCGTCGCCTTTGTGTTTGCAGTGGCGGTCGGTATTGGGTTTGGCCTCTTCCCGGCGATCAAAGCCTCAAAACTCGACCCTGCTGAAGCCCTGCGTTACCAATAATCTTCCAGACGCGCCAATTCATAGAATTGTCGAAATTCATGAAGACAGACACGGAACGAGGAGCTGGGCTTGCCTTTCTTCCTATCGCGACCACATTCGGATTCTACCTTCTTCCCTCGCATTGGCAATCTAGCCTGTCCATGCAATTCATTCCACAGCTGAGCGCGTACGTGGCGTTAGGGGTATGGGCGTTCTTCAACGAGAATCTTCTGAACAAGCTCGGCCTGGAAACTCGCAACATCGCCGTCGGAGTGAAGTGGGGAACCATCACAGGAATGCTCTTGGGATGTTTCAATGCCGCTGTCATTCTGTATCTCACCCCAGCATTGGGAGGAGATATCACGTTTCTACGTGACACGCCGCATGCTCAGATCCCCTTGTGGATTATGATGCCCTGGTTCATTCTCTTCATTGCCTGTGCCGTTGAGCTCAATTTTCGAGGATTTCTTTTAGGCCGATTGTTAGTTTGTTACTCACAAACCCTTGACAGAGAAGTACACTCCCCCCTCATCGGGCTTGGGATCATGTTGCCCTTAGGGCTTTCGGCTCTTACCTTCGCCTTTGATCCGTTTATGGTTTCCACATTTGGGTCATTACATTGGATTGCGGTCTGGGACGGGCTGATCTGGGGATGGATATGGATTCGGCTGAACAATCTGTACGCCGTGATCATCGCGCATGCCGTGGAAGTGGGGATCCTCTACCTCGCCGTCCGAGCGGCACTGCTCTAACCCCATTTTGTCCAAGCGCGCCATTCGATTACAATCAGCTGTCCATGGCCAACTCTCATGATTGACCACAACCATGACCTCCCTTCATTTTTGAACCACCCACAGGAGCGACGATGACCGAATTCGCGAAATATGTGTTGTATTTTATCATTGGAGGAACCCTGGTCAGTGTCTCCACCTATTTAGGGAGCCATGGGAAAGGCTTTGTGGCTGCCCTGGCCAGTACCCTACCGGTGATTAGCGGGGTCACATTTATTCTTATCTATCTTAATGCCGGTGATTCCCCGACGGTTTCGTTCGCCAAGAATATGATCTGGCTCTCTCCACCATGGTTTATTTATGTGGGCACCATGATCGCCCTGGTCCCTAAATTTGGATTTTGGCCGGCCTATGGTTTGGCGCTGCTGCTCTATGCCGTGGGAGTCGGAGTGACGCGCCTCTTTATTCAGTAAGGCGGACACAAGGACTGATCTCATTCATGAGCGAAAGGCTTTGAACATGTCAGAGTTCATCAAACCCAGCATTCATGCGTTGTTAGTCTGTGACACGATTATTATCGATAGCCTGACTGGAAAGAAAAGCATCATTGGGGCCTTTACGCATCTTTGGGCCAAAACCTTTCCCTGTCAGCACCCACAAGTGGGCGTCTATTTTTCCTTAACCGATGCCGAAGGGAAATACGCCTTTGAAATTCGATTAATCTATCTGGACAAAGATCAAATGGTGGGAAAAGGTTCGCTCCCACCCATCGAGATTCACAATCGCCTGGCCACACACGACTTCGGCGTCAACATTCCTTATTTGGTCTTTCCCGGACCGGGGAAATATGAATTTCGTCTCTACGCTGATGGCAACTTTATCACCCAAAAAGACTTTCAAGTCATCCAGCAGGAGCCGCAAAACAAACCAGCCGAAAATTAAACACCAGAGTGTCACTCACCATTATGCCTCAAGCCTGCTTGTGTTCAAACAGGGACTCCACCATTTACCGGAAGGTTATTCCTTTTTGGCTTGTGGCTGGAAACGGCACAGGAGGGGCATATGTCACTGGATTTCTGGACCCGGTGGCCCTACCGTCCTCGCGCATAACCCTTAAGACCAGGGATTGGGCTGTTGACCGCCCACAACTTCTTTGATAGGTTTTTCCTCTTTCTCAAAGCCACATTTACCACCATTCTTCGAGATGAGTCCGCCCACACCCCAGAGACCTTCGTCGATGGTAAGCACAGATTCAAGCCGTTGCCGCTATGTGACTCTATCTCTAGTCGCTCAAAATCTTGCTATCGTGCTCGCGGCCTTTCTGTTCGCGGGCTGTGTGACAGTGCCCTACGAGCTAGGAGGGCGCATCGAAAACGACGGAAGCTATGTCATGCCAGAGGGGGAGCCTCAATTTGAGCGCGGCAACCCTCACTGGTTTCTAGATGCCTCCGACTGGATCTGGCCCGGTAGTTGGCTAGGGAAATTGCTGCTCTGGAATTACAAAGTAGATAGCCATGAACTTTCGCCAGATACGGAAAACACGATCAAACAGTACATCGCAGCTAACGACCTCAAAAACGTCAAAGTTCGCCTAAACCAATATCGTCCAGGGGGCGAATGGAAGCGATTATTCAAAAACAAATCAGTCGGAGCAGGATGGCGCTATACCCTTGGGATCTTAAGCACTGTTTATTACACGATCTTTCCAGGTCGGTTCTTCGGTGGAGATAACTACAATCCCTATACCCACACCATTAACATCTATTCAGATATTCCGGCGGTCGCGTTACACGAAGGCGGACATGCTAAAGACTTTGCCCGAAGCACATACAAGGGCACCTATGCCTTTTTTACCGCGCTACCTCTTGTGCCGCTCTACAGTGAAGCAATTGCCACTAATGATGCCGTGAGTTACTTGCGAGCTGAACGCGATTTTCAGGGGGAGAAAGGGGCATACAATATTCTATACCCGGCCTATGGGACCCACTTAGGCGGGAACGCCGCCGTCTTCTTTCCCAAATATCGGTTTCTTATCTCAGCGGCTGCCGCCGTGACGGGACATATTGTGGGCCGCATCCGATCGGGAACGTTGGATCCAGAAGATCAGGTACCATCGGATGAAGAAGCGCGGCCAACTCCGGCAGGAATAGAGGACGCCGATGAATACTGAAACACCATCGATGGATTCTTTTCGGTTCGAGAGTTGGAAAACCGACAGTGTCCTGCCTGGACACTCCTGAACTCTAGGAGTAGAGAACGAGCATGGCGTTTGAGGTTGGCTGCCATACATGAGCCTTGTTTGTGGAACATCTTGACTACTGACGCTGATACAAAGTCCCTCTCTGGGAGGGGCGACAGCGCGCCCCGTCCTGTGAAAAATCTCCGGCACGGCCAGAACAACGACCGGTTCGCCGAGGGCGCCCATATAGAATATTCGCTCCTTCACCGACATCGCAGTAAGCTACCACCGCAGTCACATTCAAAGGTTAGCCTCGTGACCCTTTTTTCATTATGATTGAGAAGGGTCCAGAGTCCTTCTTCCCACACTTCTCTTCATCGCCATCCTTCCCGTCCTATCCGCTGCCAGATTGAGGCAGCCTGTCATACAACATCTTCCATTTCGGAAGATCTCGCATCAACAGGCCGCAATTTCGGTCATCGCCACAGGATCCCGCTTCAACGTGCTT
>JAOUQB010000144.1 GCA_029879555.1 Nitrospirota bacterium
GGGGATCCTCCTTAAGTGTGAGGCGTCGGGTGACGACCTCGAATGATCACAACGATTGATGGACTTAGGGAGGGTGCCCGCTTTTCGCTCTTCATGTCTACAGCCGCCGCTGCTTTATACCACCTGGAATAATGAAGATACCAAGGGGCACATTTGGCCAGGAAACCATATGTGATCCGTAGCTTCGGGTCTGTTCAAAAAAGTCCGTCCAGCCCTGTCCTGAGGCCGCTCGAAGGAAAGGCCGCAGCCAGTGTTGCGCGCGGAGCGTACGGGTATGACGTGAGCACGGAAAACTGGCGAGAACGCCGCTGGCGGCTTTTTTCAACAGACCCAAAATCAAACTTATCAAGGTTAGCGGATGGGTGTTTACACCCACCCGCTCATTTGAACCTACTCACATCAGAAAACGAGTTGGAATTACGCGACAGAGAGAGCTTCGATTTTCAAGGCTTTTTTGCCGGCGGCTTTCGCGGCACGGGCGACTCGTTTTTCTTCGATTTTTTCTAACTCGTGTTCGACGGCGTGAAAAGCAGCCCTGATGGCTTCTTCGAAAGTTTTGGATTCTTTTCTCGCGGTCACCGTGCGTTTCGGTGGCAGAGTAACGACGACGAGGGCTTCAGCATTATCATCACCTTTTTTGTGATGCGCATTTTTGGTCAAGGTGACGCGAGCATGGGTGGGACGAATGATTCCGGATTCTAAGGCGTGAACGCGTCGTTCGATTTCCGTTTTCCAGCGGGGAGTCATGCCAACATTTCGGCTTTCAATTTTGATATCCAGCGGTTGTCCTGTCATACCAACTCCTTCCGTCACTCGTGTGATTAAACTTAGTCGGAACAGCGTTTTTCTCAATAGGTCGTGACTTCTTTGGCGGGGATACCTCCTATTTTTAGATTGTTCCAGATACCCATATTGTAAAAATTTTTCGAAGTTGGGTCAAAGGCTTTGTCCATATTTCCGTAACAATTGTGAACTTTGGTAGACTGTGGGTGTAGGTCAGATTCAGGCCTCGAAGAGGGTCACATCTGAAAATTCGATTGATCTGCACATAGCCAGAAGGAGGACACCGATGTCATTGAATAGGAGGAATCTTATGAAAGTCAGTCTTGCATTGGGGTTCGGGGTGCTCGCCAAATCCTTAGGTGTTTCTCTTGCGGCCAGCAACCCGGTCCCGGAGAGTTCAGGCCTACAAAAAATCACGAAAACTGATGAAGAATGGAAGGCCCTCCTCACACCGGAACAATATCAAGTCTTGCGGCACGAAGGGACAGAGCGACCCTTCGCCAATGCCTACAATGACAACAAAGCCAAAGGGACGTACGAATGCGCAGGCTGCGCGCTCGCCCTATTTTCCTCGGAAGCCAAATTTGATAGTGGGACCGGTTGGCCGAGTTTTTGGCAACCCATTTCAGAGAAAGTGGTCGAAACTCGAACGGATTGGAAGCTCGTGTATCCCAGAACGGAAGTCCATTGCGCGCGATGTGGTGGCCATCAAGGACACATTTTTGATGACGGCCCCCAACCAACGGGATTACGCTATTGCATTAATTCGGCTGCGCTAAAATTTGTGCCAGCCTAACAGGAAGTAAAAAGGGAGATGTGAGAAGTGAAAAGCTTTAATTCACGATGCGGCAAAACGTGCGTGAAGCAATTGTTCCACGGCTGGAAAATGGCGGTCGGGTAAATTTCGAAACCGTTTTCGACAATCGGCAATGGCTTCCTCTACCGAACGATAGTGTTTTGACGTGGGCACAAGATTCTTCGCATATTCCCGTAACCGTCCTTCAACCACCCGCACAAACCGTTCATGTCCAGCCAATGCCAGCGCAGCCGCATGAATATCCCCTTGGCAATCCATGAGGGCCTGAAACCCTAAGCCTTTTAAGCGCTGCGTCACCGTCCCTCGATCCCAACCCAGACTTGCGGCAGTCGCTTGCATGTCAAATTGATGGAGACGCAAAGACTCCAACACCATGATGTCTTCTCGATGCCCCACATGGTCTTTCACCCAATTGGTATTCGCCACCGATGGGGTGGACTCTTCTAAATTCAACTCGGCTTCGGTAATGACTGGTCCATTGGCAAGAGCGGCTGCTTGTGCCACCGTTTGTCGCAGTTCACGAATATTGCCTGGCCATTGATAGGCTTTGATCGCAGCCAATGCCCCTTGCGTGAAGGCCAAATCGGGTCCGGGCTGTGAACGAGCACATTGGCGTAGGAAGGCTTGGGCCAACAACACATGGTCGGCTTCATTGCGCGCGCGAAGAGGAGGAAGGGTCAACACAATGCTTCGCAACCGGTAATAGAGATCTTCTCGATACCGTCCTGCTCGAACCTCCTCCTGCAGATCCCGATTTGTCGCGGCCACAATGCGAACATCTACATGGGTGCCTGCACTCTGCCCCACGCGATGAAAGCCTCCATCCTCCAAAAATCGCAGCAGCTTAGCTTGTAAGTTGAGAGGAAGCTCACCGACCTCATCAAGAAACAGTGTTCCGCCATGTGCCGTTTCTAAAAATCCGGTTCGGCCGACCGCTCCAGTAAACGCCCCTTTGACATGACCAAACAATTCGCCCTCAAATAATTCAGCCCGGATCGCTGCCATATTCACGGAAATAAACGGGCCGCGCCGACGAGGGCTCAGGGCATGCGCCGCTTTGGCAAAAACTTCTTTGCCAGTTCCGGTTTCCCCCAATAATAAAATCGGCACTTGCGTCGCAGCCGCTTTCTTCAGATTCTGAAACAGCCGCAGAACGGCCTGGTCACGGGTCACGATGTGGAAGGTTTCGCATTCTTGAATCAACTCGTGTTCCCCTGCCTCCTGAGAGCATTCGGATGGAGGAATGGGCATCTGCTGACGAAGATCCTGTATTTCCTCTTGAAGATGTTCGATCTTACGCCGCGTTTCTTGAACCTCATCGTGGTATTGATTCAATTGGGAACGTGAAGCGTCCTGAGCGATCTGTAATTCTTCAATCACGGTCCCAGATTGATGGGACTGCTCCTGAGCTTCAGACAATTGCGTTTCTAAGACTCGAACATGCTGTTGTTTCCCCGACAATTCCTGTTCGAGTTGTGTGAGCTGCTGTTCCCTTCGGTGAATTTCTTGGTGTACGGTCAATCGAGATGTCCACAATTTCCACGACCCCATGCCCACAATCGACAATCCTACAGCCATCCCCATACTGAACAGGGGCCAGACCCACCCCCAGTAAACATTAAACACCCAAAGGGCACTCCCCACGAGCAGCATGATTCCACCGATGAGACGAAGGGGGTCAAGAGAGAACGCACCCGCCATGGAGGCCAGCACCAACAATCCCACGATTATGGTTAGGAAACACGCCAACAAAAATGGCGCGGGCACGAACCATGAGTTGCTCAAATAGGCATAAGCCAATTCCGCATGGAATGGAGCAGTCGACACATCGGAAATTTTGGATACCACAGGATGAAATTGTTGTGAGGAGTCAGCATAGAGAAACACGATTTTATCTTTGAAAAGATATGCCAACTTGTCTGTCGCCCCTGTTTGGAACTCCCTCCACACTTCTGTGAAGGAATACGTTGGGAATTGAGGTTCATCGGACGACGTCATACTGTGTTGAACATAAACAGGGGATCCTGGGGACGGAAGGATGCCATCAATTTTTGCTACGGTGGCAGCGGCAAGGCCGAACGGCAACCGGGAAGAAGACGAAAAAGCGACGTTGAAGGTGAAACCGCCACTCGGACCTGGTTCGTTGCGTGGCATCTCAAGATAGCCCGTACGAACGGCGGCCTGAGCTAATGCTTGTGGAACCGAATCGGGATAGATCACCGTTCCCACCTGCTTCGTGGCTTCAGCCAGTTGCACAAAGCTCTGTAACCCTCCGCATTCAGATGCCACAGGCAGGGACAGGTCAAGCATCGGGGCGATGATGGATGCTCCAGCCTGATGCAGTGCACTCAAGGCGCCTGCCAACACTTCAAGATTCCATCGTCCTCCTCCACACAACGCAATGCTCTTTTCTTCAGCACGCACCAAGACAATCGATGGGGGAATAGGTTGAGAAATTCGATGCGAGAGTTGCCAATCGGTCAGCCATTGTTCTCCCTGAGGAACAACATGCGAAAAACTAACGCTCATGGCTGTACCCACCACAACACAGGCCAACGCGATCACCATCGTTTGTACTTGAGAAGGCATGTACCCATCACTCCCGTTTGACCGAAGCTCCATATTATTTTCCTAGCGACTGACATGCTTGACGTATGGCGGGAAAATCGTCAGGTGAGGTCGTTGTTTGAATAAGTTCACACCCCACCGGATCCCCTTCCTTGGCCACCTGAAGCCAGTACTGTTGAACCAAAGAATCCTGGGAAGCGAATTGTCCACCAACACCATCGACATACCACTCCCGTAACGTCTGTTGGGCCACAGCATCCATCGCCAATGCTCGTTCAATCATCCACTGGAGGACCATCCCGGTGGACGCATCATGATTCCCAAGAGCAGCATTCTCCGGCCTGGCACTTGCCCTGAATTGAACAGGCGCTTGATGCTCCAAATCCTGACGAATCAAGCTAAATCCCGTGAACACATCCTGTCGTTCGGACAGAGTGAATTGTTCGCGGTGCCACCTCCGACGTAATTGGGCCAGATGGTTCTGAGCTGTTCGAGTGATGGTGTCAGGAATCGAGGCACGACTCGTGCGCGACCACCACAACATCGCCAACGGCACATTACGATCGACTCCGTTGCCATTCACGTACATGGAGGCCAACAATCCCTGGGCATCCCGTGACCCGCCTTCGGCCGCTTGGCGAAGTGGGTCGATCGCCGCACTCAACTGATTTTGTGCGCGCAGGACAAGGCCCAAATGAAACAATGCATCCACAAAGTTGGGCGCAATGCTCACCGCCTCTCGAAACGCCTGCACAGCAAGAACCAATTCCCCTTGCTCGGCATGCGCCTTCCCGAGGGAAAAATGAAGATGCGCCCAGTGAGGTTGCAAACGAGCCGCTGTTTTTAACGCCGTTACGGCCTCAGGCCACCGCCGCTCCGCCATCAGGGAGAGCCCTAGTTGTGACCAGCCTTGAGCCCATTCCGGCCGCTGTTCCACCACCCATTGAAATTCTTTGGTCGCATCTGGGAAATGGCCCATGAAGGTCAGCGCCATGCCGACATTGACATGGAGCCAAAACGACTCTGAACCAAACGGATCCAGCTGAAGAGCCTCTCGCCAATAGTGCGCGGCTTGTGCCCAATCCCCCATCCGACTCCACGCCACACCCAATAACAACCGAGCCGTGGTGAAACGAGCATCCAGAACCAGGGCATGCGCAAATGCATCCACGCTCCTCTGCGATTCGCCCTGTGCCAATAACGCCACGCCTACATGAAAATGAGCAGAAACCAAATCAGGTTGAAGGGCAATCGCCTGCCGCGAAAAGTCGATGGCTTCTTGATAATTTCCTTCCTGCACTGCCAGGAGACCCAGCTTGGCATAGGCTCCGACTTCCTCAGGATTGAAGGCCAGCGCCTTCAGCCACGCGGCCCGCGCCAAATCATACTCATGGGATTCATAATGAGCCTGTCCCAAGGCGACATACACCTGCGCCCAGTCTGGCGCTAAAGACTGGGCAGATTGAAAATGCCCAAGGGCTATCGCCGGATTGTTCATCGCTAAAAAACCCAAACCCAACGCATAATGGGCTTCAACAAAATTTGCCTGAAGACCAAGAGCGGTCTGCCATTCTTTCATGGCGTCTTTCATCCGCCCATCCCGAACCAGGGATACACCATAGTTATAGGAAACAAGCGCTGACAGGGAATATCGTAATGACACCGCCGACGGATCAAGTCGTTCTGCTTCTGTCCAGGCCGCAATCGCCCCGGTGAGATCTCCGGTTTTGGCAAGTGTGACACCTAGATTATGATAGGCATCTGCATAATCAGGCTTTTGATGGGCGGCCTCGCGAAACGCATCAATCGCTACATCCAATTCATCAGCCAGAAAAAAATCAACCCCCAAACGCACATACTCCTCCGCCACATCATAATCTTCAGGGATCAAAGAACCCGGCTCCTCCAACGTTTCACCAGCAGTCACAACAGAGCCAATAGATAAACCCAGACTCAACAGCCAGGCGCTCACACCTATCACCACAACCCTACAGCCAACTCGAATGTTCATGTTCGCTACCATTATTCTTCAATTCAAAGGTGCGACCGGGGTTCTGCCCAGCAGCCGATCCACTGTGGTTTTGGCCCAAGTGGGTAAAATTATAGACACCTCCCTGTCCTACTGACGATCAGATGGCCGCAATAAGAAAGGTGGCCACGCCGAAAACGAACAGAAGACATCTGACTCCCAGAGGAAACCAAAGGGAAGCCTCTCCCTTGCCTGTATCAATGTATTAAGAAATTGCAAGGATTTGAAGAGGAGAGAAAAGAATTTTCCCCCTCCTCTCTCTGAAGGGTGGAGAGAATGATTGGAAAGGCCAATTTTCGAAGGTTGAAGAGGAAGCCCTTAC
>JAOUQB010000145.1 GCA_029879555.1 Nitrospirota bacterium
AGTCTTCATTGATTCGTATAACTCATAGCCAAATCCCGCTTCGCGCCAAGGTCATTACGGCCACCAATCATCAGCTCAAAGAGCTGATCTCCACAGGGGGCATTCCGAGTTGATTTGTATTACGATTTGGGGTCAGATTTGGGATTTGGGGGCAGGTCTTGCCCTGCCACATCTTGACCCCTCATTAGGACATCCATTACAACAGGTGCAGGGCTGGTTCAGGCCGCATGTGCATCAGACGCACACCCAATCTCTCCATTTTTCTTAACAAAGAAGGTCGACAGCATGGATCGTAACAGCGCAAGAAAGTTATGGTCGGTGATACTATAGAATTCGCTGGACAAAAAATTCGAGTCCACCTTCCGACACAGAGTGGCCATGCGCATCATGACGTCACAGGAATACCGACATGACGAATAACGATTGTCTGCGCCGAATCCGCTACATCTTGGATTTGAGTGATTCCAACATGATGGATATCTTTGCTCAGGCCAATCAGGACGTGACGCGAGCCGAGGTGAGTGTGTGGTTGAAAAAGGATGATGAGGCCGATTTCGAAAAATGTCCTGACGTCATCTTCGCGACCTTTCTCAATGGTTTGATTCAGGAGAAGCGTGGCAAAAAAGAGGGCACCCGGGTGGAACCCGAACAACGGCTCAATAATAATATCATTTTCATGAAGCTGAAAATCGCATTCAACTTACAAGCCGAGGGAATCGTGTCGATATTGGCCCTGGCCGGTTTGCGTGTGAGCAAGTCTGAGTTGAGTGCCTTTTTTCGCAGACCTGACCACAAACATTTTCGCAAATGCCAAGACCAAATTTTGCGGAATTTCTTGAAAGGCCTTCAACTACAGTATCGTCACAAACTTGATCCCGATGACGTATTTGAATAAAACCCTCTTGGACTTGGGATCAGGTCATACAAGACGATACATGTTATCGTGAGGCTTTCGTGATGACCCGTCTCCTTTCACTCCAATTTCCCCTTCTGTGATTCCGCTGCCAATACCGTGAGGAGCGCTACTATCATCTCCTGTCCAGTATTTGTGACAACGATAGCCGACTCTGTTCGCCCATCTGATTGCGAGACCCCACATGAGCGAGCATGCTGAATCTGAAAAGGGAGTCAGGTCGTATCAAGAAGGGGACTATGCCACCGCTCTCCTTGAGTTTAGACAACTTGGTGAACAAGGATTGGCCTCTGCCCAGGACGATTTTGGTGTGATGTACGCCAAGGGAGCCGGCGAGACCCAAGGCTACGCACGTGCGCATATGTGGTTCAATATTGCTGTCTCGTCAGGGGAAGGTTTATGCAAGGGAGGTACGAGAGGATGCGAGGAAGATGAGAGGTGATGTTGAAAAGAACCTGTCTTCCGCTCACATCATTGAGGCTGAACATCGCGCCCGACAATCTATTGAGAAACACTACAAAGGGTAATTCTGACTTTGTGAGCGTTGTAGAGTCTATGAATGGCGAATGAACGTTCTGTAGCAACTACTCCCGCGAAATAGACAACATGCAGACATTCGTTTCGGCTTCATGCCTTAAGACCAGTCTGGGGATCAATAGGTTTGGGGCCTTTTGCCGAAACCCGCTGAGGTGATTATCTCGAGATTTTCATGACCTTACTTGGGAATGGCTTAAAAGATGAAATGCCGGACATTATCCAGGATTAACCCCAATCCGATTGCGCCAATCAGGATCGCGACCCCTCGTCTTAAATGCTTCGCGGATATTAATCGAGTGACTCGAGATCCAAAGACCAATCCCAGCACGCTTCCGAGTAACACCAATCCCGTTAAGAAATGATCTAAGGCTCCCAGTTTCAAATGGCCAACAACTCCACCGATGGAAATGAGGGCAATGATGAGAAAAGATGTGCCAATCGCCAGGCGGATCGGAAATTCCAACAGGATCATGAGGGCTGGCACAATTAAAAACCCACCACCTATTCCAAAAAATCCTGTGAGTAATCCAACTCCCCATCCAATGCCTGAGGCCTTGAAGGCGCAAGGCCAGGAAAAATGTTTGGCGCATCCGGTCGGCACATCGTTGCCTTGGTCTTTTTGTGGCTGAAAAAACGTCCACACGCTTATCAACAACAACAAATGACCAAACAGGAATAACACCACCGTTTCATGAACTAATTGATGACCTTGTGCTCCAATCCATGCGCCAAGCATTCCTGTGGCGCTAAACACCAATGCGGCAGGGATATGGACCCGTTGCTGACGATGTTCCTGCCAGGCACCAAACAGCGCGGAATACCCGACGACGATCAGTGACATGGCACTGGCAGTTTGGACTGGGATTCCCACCACATAGACCAATAATGGGATGGCCACCAACGAGCCCCCCCCTCCGGTGGATCCGAGCAACAGCCCGACCAAACCGCCGGACAAGAGCGCTAATAATAAGGCTACATCCATGAAAAGAGGGAGAGTCCCAATCTAGAGGGCAAGAAGATGGTACCGCACACGAGGGAGGACAGATGACTCAATGACCGGAGCAACTCCTTAAAAGTGATGAGCTGTTATTGCATTGGCGAATGAGAAAGTCGCAGGTAGGGATGGATAAAATGATGGCCCGAAGAAAAGGTAGAGGGAATCCTTTTTCTTCGGCGAGCCATCGTGCACTATGCAAACTCGTTTCAGTGTCCTATTGGTAGTGTTAAATATTAATAATTCCCAAAGGCATATAGGCCCACAGGTACGTTGGATATCAGAGGCCTCGGGGCGGTTCAAAAAAGTTCGTCCAGCAAGGCCGCAGTCATTTTTGCGCGCGGAGCGTACCTTCTGTACGTGAGCACGGAAAAATGGCGAGAACGCCGCTGGCGGCTTTTTTCAACAGCCCCCTATTGTAAGAGGGAGTCTCGTTTAATTTGATCAAGACGAATGTCTCGTTCTTTCTCATCAATTTTTTTATCCTTAAAATCTTCCTCAACGCGATTTTTCTGATTATTCAGGTGTAATTCATACCCGCCCGCACCAGCGGCGGCTCCGCCGAGTACTCCCAATCCCACATTGCCCCCCGTGCTTTCACATGCGGTGAGGCTCAATAGCCCGAAACTCACAATCAACGCGGACATTGCGTTCTTCATACAGAACCTCCTAAATAAGAATGAATAATAAATTGAGGAGGGGGATACAACACTATTCTATATTGTATGTGGAAGGTCATAGTGAGACAAGATGGAATGCCGTTGATCCTGAAGGAATCCTGAAAAGAGGCGAAGGCCGTTCACGAAACGCGGGTGAAAGTTACTGAGAAAGGCCGAGCCTTTATTTCTGAGAAAATGTTCTTACATACGAGAGGACGTTAAGGATTTCTTGTGCGGATAAATCCCCTTTCCAGGAGGGCATCGCGGTTCCCGGCCGACCATCCTGGATAGTCTTCAGAAGTTCCTTGTCCGATTTTTGCCCAATGACCGTTAAGTTGGCGGCTGGTGGAATGAGCATTTTCCCTATTGGTCCATCACCTTTTCCCATTGGGCCGTGGCAGTTGAGGCAATGAGTGGTATACACCGATTGGCCTTTGTCCAGGACAGCTTGTGCATTAAGCAATGGAGATGATGACATTTGGAAATGAGAAGGGCTGGAGGGGAGCGGGGATATCTCATTCTGATGAATTAAATACTCTGACAAGAGGGCAATGGACTCATCAGGAATCGGACAGCCAAACGCGAGTTTCATTTTTTTGATGATTTCGGTCCACGTTGTTTGTGAATGCGGTGGCTGCATATAGATGTAGTCCGCTGAATGGCAAATGACACAGTAGGTGTTGGCGATTTCCTGTCCAGGGCCAGGCTGAAAAGAAAAGGGGTCAGAAGGAAAAGAAATCGATAGTGTCTCTTTTTTGGGTTCTTCAGCTACCGCTAGAGATCCAAGGCTAGTTAGAAAGATGCCTATACTAAAAGAGAGCACTAATACTGTTTGCGTCATGATAAGGTTAGCCTGATGTGGCAACATGAACAGTCTCAACCGCATTGCGTAAATATCCGTTTGGATTCCATTTGGCGTGAAGCTGTTGGGATTCTCCAATCCGGTTGATGGCCAAAGATTGAAATCGATACGACTGCTCAGGTTTCAGGGCGACCCGTATTTCCCATGGGCGAAAGCTGAAATCCCCGTAGTCTTTTCCGAGTTGAGCCGCGTCCCAATGCTGCCCTCCATCTATCGAGAGCAACACCTGATCAATGCCATATCCCTGATCGAAGGCAATGCCTTTGATCAATGTTGGCTTACCAGCAGACAGTGTTGCTCCATTATTCACATTGGTGATAAAGGAGCGAACCGGCATGGTTGATAAAGGAACGGTGCTTGTGGGCTTTTGGCCTGGCGCTAGGCACCCGCAGGCATTGTGAGGAATGCGGTATGCGCGATCCATCCAGAAATTGTGATCGTCGTGGTTGAGGACTTCGATATCATTCAGCATCTTGACCCAATAGGTGGCATACCAACCTGGCACGACTAATCGCAGAGGAAAGCCATTGAGAAAGGGAAGCGGCTCACCATTCATGGCATAGGCGACGAGTACCTGGTCAGCCATGGCCTTGTCCAACGGAAGCGATTTCAGAAAATCCGGCGTGACATCAGCCACGGGTCGATCCAATCCGTCGAATCGAACATGCTTGGCATCTTTTTCTACTCCAGCTTTTTCCAGCACATCTCGTAATCGCACCCCTTTCCAGATGGCATTGCCCATCGCGCCATGTCCCCACTGCCCACCGGCCACTTGGGGTTCGGAAAAGCCACGACTATTTCCCGCGCATTGGCACACCGCCGCGACTTCGATCGATTCAAATTGTGACTGTAAATCTGTGAGGCTGAAAGACAGGCTCTGCTTGACGCGCCCTCGGATGGTTAGCCGAAATGTTTGAAGGTCAACCGTCGTAGGAATGCCAGCCAAATGCCAGCGGACAAAGAAGGCGTCATTAGGAGTAAAAATATTTTCATCAAAGATTGGGAACGGGGTCTCTAATTGTGGCGGTCTCGTGGTCATGACCATCAGCGGCCGCTTTTCAGGAAAGGCAACAAGGGGTCGATGTCCGCGATCGAATGGAAGGTCGATACTTGACGGAGCGCTTGCCCGGGCAGATCGTAGGCCAAGGGCACTCAATCCTCCTGCGATGAGGCCTGATTGGAGGAATCGTCTCCGGGTGAGTCCATCAGTGAACGGCATGGGCTGTGTATCCATGGGGAAAACTACCAAGTGACTTTCATGCTTTGCAAATGGCGTGACTCATTCTCAAGCAACAAGATGGCGCGGGGGGATTGGACTCATGTTCCTTACGCGCGAGTCTGTTGTGAGATGGGCAACTGTATATAAAAGGTGGTGCCTTTTCCCTCCTCACTCTCAACTCGTATGGTGCCATGATGAATTGTGATGACATCTTTGACGATTTTTGTTCCAAGTCCGGTTCCCGTGGCCTTTGTACTGATCGCCCCATCTGTAAAGAGCCGATCGCGAATTTCCGGTGGCATGCCTCGCCCTGTGTCCGTGACGGTTAAATACATGGTCTGTGAATCTTCTGCGACGCGCCCTCGAATAACCACGCATCCGCCTCGTGGAATTTCAGGGATGGCATTATTGACCAGGTTGTAGAACGCATTAAACAGACGCCGTTCGTCACCCTCTAACTGAGGAAGCGTTTCAAGCTGTTCAGTGTTGAGCGTGATGGCTTTTTTCTTGGCATAGGTACGAAGAGTCTCATAGACCCCCTCAACAATCGTGTGAACCTGGCATGATGTGAAATGTGGAGGGCTGGTCACTCCCTTAACGGCATCGGCGATCTCCCGAACTCGATCTTGAATCCGTTTTGCATTGGTGACGATCATCCGTAACAGTTCTTGGCTGTTCGCATAGCTGAGCTCCGCCCCTTGAGCATGGATCTCAAGGAGCCGTGGGAATTGTTCATCGATTTCATCTTTTAACAGATCGGCTCCAGACAATACGGGCATCAACATATTCTTAATATCGTGTCCGATGTTGCCCAATACCCTGGTGACTTCCGCTAATTTCGCTTCTTCTAATAATTGCGCCGCCATCCGTTTCTTTTCGGTGATGTCCTGAAAGGTGACCACGGCCCCTGCCAGAGCTCCGTGGTCATCCCAAATGGGCGTGCTGGTATAGTGCGCAGGAAAGCTGGTCCCGTCCTTTCGCCAAAACACTTCGTCATCACCTTGATGAACTAGTCCATCTTTATACGCCTTATATATAGGGCATGACTCAGCCGGATAAGTCGATCCATCAGCTTTGGTGTGATGCCAGGTGCGGTGACTCGGTTTTCCCAATAACTCACCCGGTTCGTACCCCAATAAACGATTCGCGGTTGGATTCACAAACGTATGATGGCCCTCCAGGTCGAGACCAAAAATCCCTTCCCCAGCGGCCTGTAAGATCATGTCGTTGGTTCGACGAAATTGGTCAATGACCTGTTCGCATTGCCGTCGGTAGGTAATATCTTGAAACACCACCACGGCACCCACCAACGATCCCTC
>JAOUQB010000146.1 GCA_029879555.1 Nitrospirota bacterium
AGGGGGATGAAAAGAGAGAGGACATCATTTAGTCGGGTTTATCAGGAAACAAGAGTTGAAATTGCAGTTGTAACGTCCAGTCCGGCGCCCGATCCGGCTTTTCCAGAAAATAAAATCCCTGGAGTCTGATATTGATCGGTCGTTTTTCTCCCCGGAACATCACCTTTCCGAATCCGCCTCCAATCGGTACCGTCCAGCGATTCCGCTTCTCCTCGGCCTCCCAGTTCGCGGTGATCGGCGGGGATGAGGTCAGATACCAGCCATTGGCAAAATTGTAGCTGAGGAAAGGTTGGACCACAAACAGGTTGACCTTGGGGCGTTGGTCATCACCCGCAAACGACCAGAGATTTCTGATGAGGGCCCCCACCACCCAGGGATCCGGTATGCTCACGAGGGCGAGAGTGGGACCAACGCTCCATTTCCCTGCTCCCAGGCGATCATCAGTGGCCGTATTGAAAACAAAGGTCGGGCCGATGCCACCAACCAGTTTGAATCGACGCTTAGACTCGTCGCGAGCCAGAAACCCCGTATACTCAATATCCCCTAATCCGGCCAGACTTCCCGTTTTATCTTCTATGGCACTGGCCGGAAAGTAGGGGAGAGGAATCGTCAGCCGGTTCAGAAAAGCCCAATCCCCAAATCTTCTTGTGGTGTCAGCCTGAAGATTAAAGACATTAAAGAGATGATTATTTGTCCCGGCCCCAAAAGAGGTCCCATTAGTAAATCCCATCCGTACAAGATCGGACACCGGATTTTGCACTTGCTCAGCCAGTTTTTTAATGTCTTCGGCATGGGCCATATGGCTCGCCAGGATGCCAAAGATCATGCCCACCATCAAACAATTTTTGAATGAACATTGTGTGGTCACTGGACATTCCTTGGAGTGCACGCAATGTTTGTTTCTGTAATCATGTGCCTCTTCTCGCGCCCATTGGTTACGAAACGCCCTCATTACCTATTATCATGAGGGGGCAGTCTAAACACACGCATTTTGAAAGTGCAAATGAGTACGAATGATCTGAGCACCATGGCGTTCGTGTCTGAATTTTTCGCCCCGTAGTACCCAATACACAAGGTCTCAAAGGCTTTACCCTGCCAGGAGGGGAAACTATACTGACGTTCGCGCCTATGGCATTTTGGCACCTCTCATTCCGTTTTCTTTGCCCATGGTTCCTGAGATGGCTTGTGGGGATCCTCGTGCGACGTAATTGTACCTGGATGGCGTTGCGGGTTGCAGTGGTGACCTGGATCGTATTAGGAAACGCCGCAGTCTACGCAGCCGATGTCATTCTGCTCAAGAACGGCGATCGCGTCAGTGGCAACATTATCAGCATGGAAGACACGATTCTCAGGGTTGATACGGATTATGCCGACGTCATTAAAATTGACTGGGATGATGTCAAGGGGCTAACCGCTGATCAGCCCTTCTGGGTGTCGTTCCACGATGGTGCAATTATTCCTGATGATATCGGAGTCCGTGATAGAGATCGCTTGATCCTGCTCAGTCTCGAGCCAGGTGGCCCGATTCAACTGGACAAAATCAAAACGATTAATTTGTTTGAGTTGTCCTACCGCGGAACTCTAGGGCTTGGGGGGAGCGCCACATCCGGGAACACGAATACCCAATCCCTTAACGCCTCCGGAACACTGACCGTCTACAAAGGGTGGCATCGCCTGATTCTGGATGGGCGGGCGAATCGCGGCAAGGCCCAGGGGGAAGTCAACGCGCAAAATGCCAATCTGAATACCCGCTGGGATTACTTTCTCACTAAGCGAGTCTATATCCCACTCATTAATTTCCTGGAGAACGACAAATTTCAAAACCTCTCTCTTCGTAACACGACCATCCTCGGGGTCGGCTATGATGTCCTGGATCATCGGTCCAATTTCCTGACAATCGCGGCGGGACCGAATGTCGTGTATCAAGATTTTACGTCTGAACCGAGTCAAGTTATCCCTGGTTTTTCCTGGCAAACACGTTGGAATTTGGAATTTTTTGGAGGCGATCTCAAATTTTGGCACGATCATACCGGCACGAGAGACATCGGTCATGATAATGCCCTGCGTGTGAACGCCAATCAGGGCGTCAGCGTCAAAATCTACAAAGACTTCTCTATTCGTTTCGAATATACGGTGCGGTACAATTCCCAGCCTGCTGAGGATCGAAAGTCCACAGACAGCACCATTAACTTCGGTTTGAGCCTGGATTTGTTGGGGTAATTATCGTGAAACCCTGACCAATCACCTAATTGGGTGCGCCCTTTCCTCAGGGGAATACCGACCATCCGGTCGATCCCACTTCAGCGACTCTAGGGTGCCATTTCTAGCGGTGCTGCTTCACTTTCTCAAATTAGTTATGGCAATGTTTCTTAAATGTGCGTGCAGCTTTTTAATCGGAAGGAGGAATGTGTGATGAAACAATCTTGCTGGTTTTTACTTCTGGTGTTTTTGGGGGTTGGTCTCCTGAGTCAAGATGAAGAAGTCTTTGCGGAGCAAAAAGAAATCAAAGCCATGTCTCCCTGGGAAGGTGACGGGTTTGCGTTTCCTATAGGGGACGACAAGGTCTATATGGTCGCAGTCTATACTGGCATCATGTTTGTTGAGGATAACCAGGGGGCCTTGCACGCTGCTTCTCTTGTCTGTCCGGGTACGGTCCAAGCCGACTTGAAAACCATGACAAAGTCAGGAAAGGGCCACTGTATTATTACCAATGTTGACGGTGATCGGGTGTATACAGAATTTTCCTGTACAGGGGATATGGAAGGGTGCCGGGGACCATTTACCATTACGAGCGGAACTGGGAAATTTACCGGCATTACGGGGGAAGGCGAAATGATTTCACAAATGCAATCACGCCAAATCCTCGTCGTGGAAGGGTTCGAATCTGCGCGCCAACATGGAGAAGGGATTGCAACCTGGCCACGAATCACCTATTCGATTCCGGATCAACGATAACCCTTCTCCTTCAAGGTGTATTGCCCAATTCATCCTATTCGATGGAGGTATCTTATGCGAACCTTATTCACGATTAGCATCACCACTGCGTTTATGCTGGTGATGGGCTTTAATGTTCAAGCACAAATGTTTATCTTTCCACAGAAAGGGCAGAGTCCCGATCAACAAGAATTAGATGAATTTACTTGTTACAAATGGGCCAAACAACAAACCGGGGTTGATCCGAATCAACAAGTCATTGCCAGCTCTTCGCCGGCACAACAACGAGGTGGAGCCCTAAGTGGCGCGATGGGCGGGGCTGCTCTGGGAGCTATTGGAGGAGCCATCGCAGGAGATGCCGGCAAAGGAGCTGCTATTGGCGCCGCTGTGGGAGGAGGCGGTGGCCTGCTCAGGCAAAGGCGGGGCAGTGCCCGAGCCGAAGAACAACAGCGCCAAGCCTCAGGGCAACACCAACAAAGCATTCAGACCTTCAACCGGGCCTATGGGGTATGCCTAGAGGGCAAGGGGTATAAGGTCGGATAAGCCAACAACTGCGACAAGATGAGGGTACCATTTAGGTGTTCTGATTGAAGGTTGAGGTCTCCGCCATTGACTTGTTGCGAAAGTCTCTTGCGGAGTTCTCGGCGATTTGCCGTTCTCACGTTCAGTAGGTAAGCTTCGGTGTCCAACAAGCGTGTGATTCTTCGGGATGAGTCAAGCAATGTTCATCCTTACCAAACGTCCTTTTTCGAACAACCCCAAAGCTTTAAGGAAATCTTCATACGAATATGGAGCGATGGCTAGCATTGACGGTAGATATCTTTGCTTAAATCATCATGGATAAGGATGTGAATGGTGTTTTCATGAGTGAAAGGCGGTGGATATATTTACTGCAATTTATAGCTTTGCTACGTTAACTGGCTTTTAAATTGTCCGAAAAAAGCGATTCGTTCATTTCCGTATCTTTTGCCACAATTGTCCCAATATGTAGGAGCATTATCTTATGAAACGATTAAAACAGTTCATCATGTTTGCCGTTGCCACAGCGATGATGTGCGTGACTCCCGCCTTTGCAGCAGAGACCACACAAAACACCAACATGCAAATTCTGGTAGATAAAGTGAAAGCGGATAAAAAGCTGCTTATCGCCAGCAACATGGAATTGAATGACCAGGAATCGAAGGATTTCTGGCCCCTCTATGAGGGCTATCAAGAAGGCTTGGCAAAGGTCAACGGCCATCTGGGCGGTATCATTAATGAATATGCCGAAGCCTACAACAACGGATCCGTGTCAGATGCGCTCGCTAAAAAACTGATTAACGAGGCAATAAAAACAGAAGGGGCCGAGGTCCTTTTGCGAAGGGAATATGCCGAAAAACTGGCAAAGGTGCTTCCAGCTCAAAAAGTTGCCCGCTACCTGCAGATGGAAAGCAAAATTCGTGCTGCCATCAAATTCGACCTCGCCGCCAATATTCCCTTGATGTACTAGGCCAACATTTTTCTTAAGGAGAAACGGTTATAAGTAAACCATGAAGCGCACGTTCATATGGTGGGATCCTCGTTTTCAGCCTCATGTTGGGGGTGGCTCTGGGTCCTGCACACGCACAAGATCAACCTAATATCCTGGTTATCTGGCGTGATGACATTGGTCAATCGAACATCAGTGCGTATACCAAAGGCGTTATGGGGTATCGGACGCTGAATATTGATCGGATAGCCGATGAAGGGATGATCTTTACCGATGATTACGGAGAACAAAGCTGCACGGCTGGACGTTCCTCATTTATCACGGGCCAGAGCGTGTTTCGGATCGGTCTCAGTAAAGTCGGATTACCCGGCGCAGAACTTGGTCTCAAGGGGGAGGATCCCACGATTGCAGAAGTGCTCAAGCCCATGGGATACGCCACCGGCCAGTTTGGCAAAAATCATCTTGGCGATAAGGATGAACATCTGCCTACCAATCATGGATTCGATGAGTTTTTCGGCAATCTCTATCATCTGAATGCTGAGGAGGAGCCGGAGCTCCTGGACTATCCAAATCCGGAGGATTATCCCAATTTTCGCAAACGGTTTGGTCCGCGCGGCGTGATTCATTCCTATGCGGATGGGAGAATTGAAGATACGGGACCCTTGACTAAGAAACGGATGGAGACCGTGGATGATGAGACGTCCGATGCGGCCTTGGACTTTATCGAACGCCAGCACAAAGCGAAAAAGCCATTTTTTGTCTGGTGGAATCGAACGAGAATGCATTTTCGTACCCATGTGAAGGCTGAATTGAAGGGCATTTCCGGGCAGGATGAGTATAACGATGGGATGATCGAGCACGACATGCATGTCGGGAAGCTACTGAAAAAATTGGATGATCTGGGCATTGCGGATAATACGATTGTCTTTTATTCCACTGACAATGGTCCCCATATGAACACGTGGCCAGATGCGGGTATGACGCCATTCCGTGGGGAAAAGAATACCAATTGGGAAGGCGGCTGGCAGGTACCGGCTATGGTCCGGTGGCCTGGGACTATTCAGGCCGGCTCGGTCTCCAATGAAATCATGCACCACATGGATTGGCTTCCGACATTTGCCGCTATCGCAGGGGGGATGCGGAAATCAAGAAGAAAGTGTTGAATGGGCATAAAGCTGGTAACAAAACGTTCAAGGTGCACCTGGATGGATACAATTTTCTCCCCTATCTGATAGGAAAAGAAGCGAAAGGGAGTCGCGAAGAAGTGTTTTATTTCACCGACGATGGTGATCTGAGTGCAATGCGATACCGGGATTGGAAGTTGATTTTTTTACAGCAACGAGTGGAAAAGACATTTGAAATTTGGGCGAACCCGTTTACTCCTCTATGAGTTCCCTTAATCTTCAACCTCCGTCGCGAGCCCTATGAACGAGGACAAATCACCTCGAATACCTATTATGATTGGTTGCTGGATCATGCGTTTCTGCTGGTCCCAGCACAAGCTTACATCGGTCAATTCCTTGCAACCTTCATGGAGTATCCTCCGCGTCAAAAAGCGGCCAGCTTTAGCCTGGATGATGTGATGGCCAAGCTCAGCGCAGGGGCAGGGTCGCACTAAGTAAGATTTCAGAAAGGGTTTTTCAGAGAGGTCGCATTCCGCCTTGTGGTGGATGCGGCCTTTTTGCCAATAAGGACTTTGTGATGGCATTTCTTTAAAAGTGTATTTCGTAGCACAGATCGCTAAAAATTCCCATATCAGGCATCCCTAGAGAAGAATTAATGTGTCCAGAAGGCTCTCAAGTCTCTTGATTGAGAAGTAAAAGTATGCTTCCTGGCCCTGTCCGATAATAATTCCTCGCCTTTTGTACGAGTACCTGTTGATATCGGCCTCAACAATTGTGGGAATTTCCTCTGTGGCCGAATACCGCATTTATTGCCGGGGGATAAGATTACGGAAAAGTTAACGGGGGGCAGTGAACAATAATCGTGAGTTGTAGTACATCAGTGAAAGATGCAAGAATTCCGGTCAACGGGGTTCACCCAAAAGGGCATTACGATTGTTTCCCAATCCCCATTCATTTAAATGAACGT
>JAOUQB010000147.1 GCA_029879555.1 Nitrospirota bacterium
CTTCATCTAAAACTTCAATATTTTCTTCAGAACCTGTATCTTCCATAATAATTTAAGCCTTTATCCGTTCATCATGCGCAAAAAGTGAATTCCAATCCATGTGCGATAAGAAGGCAAAACCGTGAAGGAGAATACCTGGCAGTTGTAAAAACCGTCAAGAAATTGCCTCCATTGTGAACTTTGGAAGAACCCTATCCTTTTGCTTGATTTTATAGGTAAAATCCTGGTACACACATTGGCCTTTTCTGCACAGTCCTTGTATTCGGTTTCAGGAAGATTGATGTGCCGAGGTAGCTCAGTTGGTAGAGCACAGCCCTGAAAAGGCTGGTGTCCGCAGTTCGATTCTGCGCCTCGGCACCATATTCGTCTACTGCAGAGACGCATTTCCCCTTATGCTATAATTTCAACTTGTCTACCGATTGATAGCCTTGGTGAACAACATGCGTAGGCTTATCCCATCTCTTTTCTCTACTCGGCTACTCCTTCCCACGCTCTTCGTAGGTCTGGGCTTTTCAATAACTGGAATGTTTAGTTTTCTTCAGGCTGAAGATGCAGTTCAACTCGTATCCGCACAAAAAACTCGAACCATTGTCGCTGATTTTTTAATGGTGGATGGAGGCCTGTATATCGTTCGTGGAGAGCGAGGGGAAATTCAGATCGAAATCACGCCAGAAACGAAACTTTCTGAAAAGTTCACCTTTGGGGACCGAATCAAAGCCGTCCTCTTACCTAACGATGTGGCTCAGAGCATCACCCGAGCTAACCCCAACGAACCGATTGGCATAGCCATCAACGAGGTGCAAGAAACGGCGGCGCCCCCTCCTTCCGCATCGAAAGACGGTCAAAAGCCTAAAGTGGCACCCCCAACGCTGAAACCCCCAACCGTCCAAGTCCCCAAAGTTCGTCTGATTATTGCTGACCTCCTCATGGTCGATGGAAGTTTTTACATCGTCCGAACTGAATACGGGGAAATACAGATTGAAATCACACCAAACACAGAATTAAGCGAAAACTTTCAATTTGGCGATAAAATAAAGGCTCGCATCACATCGGCAGACAAAGCGCTTTCTGTCGTTCGTGCTGGGAAAGATGAACCGGCTGGAATTCAAGATGAGGACGCCCCTTCAGTTGCTGCCACGCCAGCTCCTCCGGTTCCGTCTGCACCTTCAAGCAATTCCACAATTGTGGCAGAACAAAAATCACCAGCGGTGCCTATAGAAACACCTCCGTCTACTCGTATTATTGTGGCTGACGTGTTAATGGTCGATGGGGATTTTTACATCGTCCGTGGAGACAGAGGAGAAATTCGAATCGAAGTCACACCAAAGACAGCCCTGTCTGAATCCTTTAATTTTGGCGATCGAATCAAAGCCGAAGTACTCCCTAACGACAAAGCTCTCAGCATCGAACGTGCCCATGCCAATGACCCCGTTGGGATAACCACTCCCTAACCCCAATATTCCAGAATCCCTCTAGTGAGACAGGAAGAATGTCTACCGAAGGCGGGGACACGATGTTGAGAGGATGAACGATCCGAATCGACACACGATCCCTAAAAACGGTAGCGAAACATTGAGGCAAAGGGATCGAGTAAGTGCAGAGAAACTTTTAGATTTCAACCTGGCTGGTTTTGGATTCCTGTTCGACAACCTGTTTGAGGATTTTCCGATATTCCCGAATGCGCTTCACGTAATGCACGGGTTCCCATCCTCTCGCGTATCGATGCGGAAGACCTTGGTAATATTTTTTTTTGGCCAGGAGAGGAAGTACCTCTTTCATGTCATCCCATCGGCTTGGATCTTTACCCAAGCGCTGCCCTAGTAATTGCGCATCTCGGACATGCCCAATTCCAACATTGTACGACGCTAGCGCTAACAGCATCCGGTCTGATTGTTGAATGGTATCAGGAAGGCGTTCAAACAAATGAGAAAGGTAACGAGCCCCACCCGCAATGCTCTTCTTCGGGTCCAATCTGTTTTTTATTCCTAAATCGGCTGCAGTCGAACGGGTTAACATCATCAATCCACGTACCCCGGTTGGGCTAACCGCACGCCGATTCCATTTGGATTCTTGATAAGACATCGAAGCCAATAAGACCCAGGGGATTCCAGTTTGTTTTTCAGCTTGCTGAAACTCGTCGCGGTAATGCGGCAATCGTGTGGTGATATGGTTGAGAAAGGTTTGAATTTCATAGGGAGGTAATTGACTGCCTAGCTTCGCCAACCGGTCCTTGTGTGAAAGCACATTGCTTTCATGATGCGGAATCTCTAAAAGCAATAGGACCCCTCCGATCAAAAGAAGCACTACTACGAGCTGTTGAAGCAGATATTTCATGCTATTTAAGGCTTTAATGAATTCTTCAGAAGGAATCATGAACTTGGGTTTCATAAGACCATATGACAGAAAGAGACCGACGGTTTCGGTAAGTCCAATTCATTATGTTGACACATTAAGCCCATTCAAACAACCCTTTTACAGGGCGTGTTGTGAATTAAGCTCAAGCAACTCAGCCATTTTTTGCTGAAAATTCAAGGGGTTCACGCAATTCTTACGAAAAAATAGGGCTGGCTCTAATGTGAAACAATTCATCACAAGGCCTCTTAACCAATATTATCGGATATTCGGTCATGGATATTAAATGGCCAGTTCCTGATGAGACTTAGGTCCCGCCCTTTTGACTGGAAAAGACCGTGGCGTCACAGGAAAAGTATTTAATCTGCTTGAGGGGAATAATCGTGACTTCCTTAGGTGTGTCAATTTCTAATATCTCCATATCATCACTGATGGTATGTCGCACCGCATCCTTGAATTCAACTTCTTTATTATCTGTAAACACAACTTTCACCCAATATTGCACCGTGAGCTCCTTTCGATAATATGTCGAACAGTGGTAATCGTCGCAATCAGTATAAAGACAAACAACCTATTGCCCAAGTTCACGAGAACGATGCGTGGCCGCCTCAATGGCGTCAATAAGGGTCGCTCGCAATCCGCCTTCTTCCAAACGCTGCAACCCGGCAATGGTGGTTCCACCTGGGGACGTGACCCGATCTTTGAGTATGGCAGGATGCTCACCGGTTTCCTTGACCATTTTTGCTGCACCCAAAACCGTTTGCACAGCTAGTATATGCGCGACGTTTCGAGGGAGCCCTACTCGCACACCGCCATCAATGAGCGCTTCAATCGCCAAATATACATAAGCTGGTCCGCTTCCACTGAGACCGGTGACCGCATCCATTAACGATTCATCGACTACGACAACCTTCCCAACCGCCTCAAAAAGGCTTTGGGCAAGGCTTAGATGTTCGGAGGAGAGCCCACGGCATGCCGCAAGAGCCGTCACGCCCTCTTGAATGACCGCAGGGGTATTGGGCATAGCCCGCACCAGAGGAATCGCTTGCCCAATAATCGCCTGAATGCCTTCGAGCGAAATTCCTGCCGCCACAGAAATGACCAATTGTTTTTCAGAAAGACCTGATTGAATTTCTTGTAAGACCCGATCCATGACCTGAGGCTTCACGCAGAGGATAATGACATCGGCCCACAAGGCGGCATCAAGGTTGTGCGAGCCAACCTGAAGATGGTACCGATTTTTTAAACCCTCTAATCTCGTGGAGGAAATATCCGTGGCCAGGAGGGAGTCCGGTTCAGCAAGTTTGCCTTTGACAAGACCTGCGATCAAGGCTTCCGCCATATTTCCTGCGCCAAGAAAAGCAATATTGGGGCTGGAGTTCATTGCGCGAGTATAGCCGGAGCTCTCTATGGGTTCAACTAAGTTATGAGGAGCACAACAGGAGGGAAGAAGCCATGATGGGCGGGCAAAGATTCAAGCTCAATTGTTGATCACCTCTTACGTGGAGAGGTATATTAAAAAGTCTTATTTCAAGATGCATGTCATGCATTTGGCATTCCCCACATTCTCCCTCTTAAGGAGGTCCTTCCCCATGAAATCTTCTCCTGACCCCCAATCGCTCGCGAATAAAAAAGTGGTAATTCTTGCCCTGGTACTTGTCAATCTTTGTTTTGGCGTTTCTGTAGCTGACGCGAGAAGAACTCACCTGACGCCCGAACAACAATCACAATTAGCTAAAGCCAATTCAGTGCTGGTCAAGGTGTTAGCGTTAACGGAAAAAGGGCCTGCCGATTCCGCCCCGTTCATTGAAACGATTACGACTCGGCTGCAAGAACTCAACTATACGGTGGTCACTGACCCAGCTCAGCCGCATGACATTGAATTTAAAGTGAAATGTGAAGAACGCAAAACCGTAACCGGGACCTCAACCACCGGAGGAGACGTCGACCTCTCCGATGCCCCAGATCGCCTCTGGAAAGGGCCAGCTTGTCTTTTAACGTATTTCCTGGAACAGCGCGATCTGGATTGGAAGAAGGAAGTCCGGACGTCTTTTCAAGATGCCGCGCAAGCCGCGCAAAAAGCCAATGTGGACAATGTTGGTCAATATGCGATGACGCATCTCAATCAACGGCTGGCTGATTACGACTTCCCTCTCCTACTGTCTGCCGAATGGGGGCAAGTTGATCGCCTCCTCCAACTCTTAGAGGATCCCAAAACCAAGAAGCTTCGCAAGGCCAAGATCTTGTCCCTTCTGAGCGAGATTCACGCGGAAGAAGCCTTGCCCAAATTAACAAAACTCCTGGAGTCGACTGACTTGCAGGCAGAAACGATTAACGCTCTGGCCGGAGCTGGAATCGATTCGATTCCGCTATTGATTGATTTTTTTGAAACCAGCAACCAATCTACCATTCGAGCCGAAGCGGCAAAAGCTTTGGGAAATGTGGCCGCAAAGTCCAGCGACCCCCGTATCATTCCCCCTTTAGTCCGTTATGTTTCGACAATCCTCCCTGGGCTCAAATCATCAGCAGATATTGATTTTCCCCTCTTAACCGAAGTGGTGTGGGCTATCGGAAAATCTCGATGGGAGGGCTCATTTAAACCGATGGGAAAGTTACAGGAAAAAATCTGGTTAATCTTTGATACTTCGAAGGAAATGGCAGACCTTCGCGAGGCAACCAGTTGGACCTACAAACAACTAGACCTAGATGGACATGTCAGTTAACACACGGAAAAAGACACGCTGAGGAGGTCAAGCATGAAGGTTGGTATGGTCAGGGTACTATTAGGCATTCTTTTGGTTGGACTCATGGCCTCTGAAGGGTTGGCCCGCCGCACACATTTCACCCCGGAACAAAAGGACCAACTTCAAGCCATTCACACCGTCTGGGTCAAGGTTTTGGCATTGACGGAAAGAGGCAAAGGTGACGGCCAGGCCATCCAGGAAATTATTCAGGAGCGGCTCACAGCCGTCGGCTATCAAGTGGTCACCAGCCGCGAGGAACCATCCGATGTCATGCTCATGGTGAAATGTGAAGAACAAAAAAAATGGGCCGGCACCACACGCCAAGGGGGTGATGCCGATCATACGGATGCCCCCGCCCGCTTATGGAAAGGGCCAGCCTGTCTCTTTACGTACCTCTTAGGTGGACGCGACCTTGGTTGGCAAAAAGAAGCCCGAACCGATTTTGCTGATGCGGTCAGTGCAGCCAAGGCTGCCAACGCTCCGAAATCGGGACCCTACGCCCTGACTCAACTTGCTCAACGCCTTCAAACGTTTGATTTTCCTGCGATGCTGGCAGCGGAATGGGGACACGACACCCGCCTCTTCACTTTACTCAAGGATCCGAAAACCACCACCGCACGCAAACTGAAAATATTATCGCTACTTCCCGAAATGCAATCGCATGAAACGCTGCCCCAGTTAAAAGAATTCATACAAGATAAAGAATTGGCAAAACCTGCCATCATCGCCTTAGCATCAAGCGGCAGTGAGGCCATTCCCTTATTAACCGAAGTCTTCAAAACCCACCAAGATTCGACAGTTCGAGCGGCGGCGGCAAAAGGCTTGGGAGAAATTGGATCACATACTGGGGACCCCACCATTACCCCACCCATTCTTGATTACCTCGTTCAAAGCTTACAACACATGAAAACATCAGCAGACATCGATTTCCCAGTTCTTTCAGAAGTGGTATGGAGCTTAGGAAAGCTTCGGAACGAAAACTCGATCCCGCCACTCCGGGAATTGGAAAAGAAGGTCTGGCTCATCTACGACACCTCAAAAGAAATGGAAGAACTGCGAGAGGCCACCAATTGGACTATCAAAATGGTAGACATGGACGGACAAATCCAATAACAAACACGCATCGAAAATTCCCTGTACATTCCCAGCTTGGCGTGAAATTCGTTTCCTGTTTTGGGTACGTGGTTATCCTGGGCCTCCTTCTCCCCGGCTTGTCATCAGCCCAAGGTATCGGTGAACAAGCCGAAATGGACCGCCTCGAACAACAGGCAGACAATCTCGCAGCACAAAACGATCCAGAGGGAGCGGCCCTGGCCATTGGGAAAGCCGCCATGATGGCCGATCTGTTAACACGGGACCCTAAAGAACCTCAGGGGAAAGCCATCTACCAAGCCGC
>JAOUQB010000149.1 GCA_029879555.1 Nitrospirota bacterium
TAAATTAATGGAGATAGATGGTTGCAGCTTCCTTCGGCCATGGAGCAAGGCGTCTTGCAGGGTCGCCATGAGGTTTTCCGGAGTCAAGTCATCAGGGTGGATGGCATACAGCAGTCCCAGTTTTGCCATACGGCTGGCCCGGAGCCCCTGTTCTTCGACGGGATGGACTCGGGGAATCACAATCGCAGGTTTGTTCAGGGAGAGAATCTCGCAGATCGTTCCATACCCGCCCATTGATACAACAAGGTCCGCTGCATTCATGTAACTCATGAGGTCGCTGGTGAAGGACATGGTTTGGATCTTGCTGTAACGACTTGCCCAATGCTTGAGCCGGTCTTGTTCCTCTCGTTGCATTTCTGGACCAAAGATGAGAAGAGTTTTGGGACGCTCGGCAGGTGGCAGGCGATTGAACCCTCTCAGATATTCTTCAAACACTCGTGCGCCATCCTCGCCACCTCCTGCCGTCACGAGCACAAACGGCTCTTCTTTGGTTAATCCCAATTCGGCTCGGATATTAGTACGATCGGTCAACCCTGCTTCCCGTCGGAGATACCCAACGTACCGAGTTTTTTGCCACATGGTTGGCGAAAATGCATATTCCTTCCGTGCATCGAACACTTCAGGCGTTCCCAAAATAGCCACGTCGTCATAGTACGTTTCAATGGCCTCATAAAACCCATTCTTTTCCCAGATTTTTTGGGTCACGTTGGGAGCATCCAAGATGTCACGCAGGATCAGCGTGAGTTTGGTGGTCGGGAGGTGTTCTTTGATATAGCGTAAGGTGGGCGCTAACTCGTTTTGAACCCCATAGGGTTTCTTATCCACCATGATGACATCCGGCTTGAAATTAGCCGTGGCACAGAGAATAAGATCAGCCCGCAGCTTGGAGAGGTTCTGAGGGTTTTCGTCCAGAAATTTCGAAGAATACCCATTGTTGTTCGTTCGAGTAAGGCAGGGCAATTTAATATAGTCGATGCCTTCCGGAATCCGAAAACTATGCACCATGGGCGATCCGGAAATAATCAAAATGGAAAGATCAGGAATAGATTCCATGAGAAATTGGCAAATCGAGAGGGTTCGTCGAATATTGCCTAAGCCAAAAGTATCATGGGAATAAAAAATCAGCCGTTTGGGATTTTGTGGGCATATGTCGTTCATGGCATGCATTTTCATGGTTTCTGCCTGCTTTCGTTACTGGTTAGACGAACCAATTCAGGAAAAGTAAACCCCCACAGAAATTATTCAGCGTCATGGCCAATCCTGGGACTCCTGTAAGGAAGGAGTGAGACGGAGGTGGCGATTTTCTGGTTAACTGTTCGACTTGGGCGATCAAGTCATCAAAGGCAAAGGGTTTAGCTAAATAGCCGTTGGCCCCCGCTTCCTGGCTTTCCAGGGCCATTTCCGCGGAATCTTTCGCCGTCATCATTAAAACGGGCAGCCGGTGCTGGTGGTGTCGCAGTTTCCGGCAAAATTCCAAGCCACTTTCTGTTCCCAGGAACACATCCAAAATAGCTAGGTCAAACTCGGTGATGTGAAGCAATTCCCAACCCTGGCTATGAGACGTTGCGGTGGCCACAGTATGGGAGTCGGCCTCCAGCCCTCGTTTGAGAAAACGTAAAATCCGCAAGTCATCGTCTAAGAGCAAAATATTCATCAGCTTGTCCTAGTGACAGGTTGGTAATGGTGGCCACTGTACCAAGGCCAGATGAGGATCCCGTGAGGATGCGATGAAAGGTTCATGAGAAAGAGGTGAGAATTTAATGAGAAAAAGGCCATGGCCAGGTTTTCCATAGAAAAGGATCCGGTCATGACGAAGAAACCTCGACAAGACTTTCCTGAGAGTGAATTGGGCCTTCTTCGGCAGGTCCACGGTTGACGGGGGGGCGACCCACAGAAAGGTAGTCGAAGCCTAGATGTTGCAATTTTTGCGGATCATAGATATTTCGAAGATCGACGATAACCGGCTGGCGTAAGAGAGATTTGATCCGTGTGAGATCCAAGTTGCGAAATTGATTCCATTCTGTGGCCAATACTAAGGCGTCGGCTTGGTCGGCTGCGTCATAAGAATCCTGGCACGGACGGAGTGTCGGCAGAGAGAGACACGCCTCCTCCAGGGCTTCTGGATCAAAGCCTTGGACCGTGGCCCCTTGCTTGAGGAGGGCTTCGGCAATGGCCAGGGCGGGAGAATCTCGGATGTCATTCGTATTCGGTTTGAATGACAATCCGAGAAAACCGATGGTTTTCCCGGAAAGATCACCGAGTACTGATTGAATTTTTTCGACCATGTGCTGCCGTTGAAGATCATTCACCTGCCTGGTGGCACGGGTGATACACATGGGAGAGGCCACGCTCTCTCCGAGATGAATGAGCGCGGCGGTGTCTTTTCCAAAGCAGGATCCGCCGAATCCCGCGCCGGCATGAAGAAACTTGCTGCCGATCCGGTTGTCCAGCCCCATGCCCTTGGCGACCACCTGCACGTCTGCCTGAACGCGTTCACACAGGGTGGCGATTTCATTGATAAAGGAAATTTTTGTGGCCAAGAAGGCATTGGACGCATATTTAATCAACTCAGCCGTTTGTGTCGTGGTGAGAACGATCGGTGTCTCAATCAGATACAGCGGGCGATACAAATCTTTCATAATGGCCATGGCTTGAGGACTATCAGTGCCGATGATCACTCGATTGGGGTGGAGACAATCCTCAATGGCCGATCCTTCTCGAAGAAATTCTGGATTGGAGACCACATCAAACCGGCAAGGAACGGATTGGGACTCCTGAATCCAATCCCGGATTCGGGTGGCTGTGCCGACGGGAACGGTGGATTTGGTCACGATCACCTTATAGCCCGACATACTGGCGCCAATGGACTTGGCCACATGTTCCACGGCTGAGAGATCGGCCGACCCATCATCGGCAGAAGGCGTCCCCACCGCGATAAAAATGGCGAGAGCTTGATCGACGGCCTCCTGAAGGTCCGACGTAAAACGGAGACGATTTTCCTGGACGTTTTTTTTCACAAGTTCCAACAGCCCAGGTTCGTAAAACGGGAGTTCCCCTGACTGAAGTTGGTGAATGCGGTGAGGGTTGGTATCCATACACGTGACCGTGACGCCGAATTCCGCAAAACAGGCACCCGTCACCAGCCCGACATACCCTGTTCCAATAATACTGATGTTCATAGACGGCTCCTTTCCAATACGATGAGTAAACGGTTGTTGTGTGCAAAACGATTGAGAAACCAAAAGGGTTCTCTCGTCAGAATTTATTGGTCATCGGAGGACACAGTGTACGGCGTGAACATGAGAATGCGGTGAACACGACATGAAAAGTTGATGAGAAATAGTCGAGAGAAGACGCCGATGTTGTACTGTCGGGGCATTCCTGTCTGTATTCGATGAATGATGTTGAGGGTTATGAGAGAGGAAGAAAAATGATGAGATTGTTGGCGTACAGGAAAATTACTGAAAATCTCACGAGAGGCGTGAGGCATTTGGCGGGAGAATACTTTTTAGCAGGATATTTTGTACCCTACATCCCGTACGGTTTGAATCAGTTTTTGTGGAAAGCCTTTGTCGATTTTATTACGGAGATACCGAATATACACATCGACGACGTTGGTGAGGGTGTCGTGGTGATATCCCCATACCTGCTCCAAAATCATGGTGCGGCTGAGCGGGCGATTGGGATGGGCCATGAGATATTCGAGTAAGGAGAATTCTTTGGCGGTGAGCGTAATGGGGTGTCCGTCGCGAGTGACTTCGCGTGTGTCTTTATTAAGGTAGAGGTCTTGAATGTTGAGCTTACTGGGAATGTCTTGGTAGGCGACGCGGCGGACAAGTGCTTGGACCCTCGCGAGCAATTCTTCAAACGCAAAGGGTTTGGTTAAATAATCATCCGCCCCGGTTTTCAGGCCTTCTACTTTATCCTGGAGGCCATCTCGGGCAGTCAGCATTAAGATGGGGGTCTGAATCTTGTCTTGCCGCAACGCTCGGCAGACATCGGTGCCATTGATTCCGGGGAGGAGCAGATCCAGAATAATGAGGCGGTAGGGATTTCTCGCATACTCCAGGCCCTCTTCCCCATTGAGGGCGACATCGACATGGTAGCCCTCGGCTTCCAGTCCCCGTTTTACAAAACTCACAATGCGTTGGTCGTCATCGACCAGGAGAAGATTCATAAGAATTCGTTACCAAAATGTAGCTGATGCTTGCCCCGTTACTGTTAGACGCGTGAAAAGGGAAAAGGTAAACCAACTACGTGGATATTTAAGTAGGGAAGTGAAGATAGAGGAGGAAGCTTGGAGGAGATTTTTGTGCCTCCAGCCATGGGAGTAGGGATTTTATCCTATGAACGGTGGCCGATGATGAGCCAGAAGAAGCAAGTGGTGAACGGAGGACGAGGGTCTCTCTTCTATAAACGCGCTTGTCCTGGGTTCCGCTCGAAATCCGACAATGGCAGGTATGGTATGAAATATTTTGAAATTCATATGGATTAAGGGCTTCAGAACAAGACCATCATATTACGTGATGATGGTCTTCGCAGTAGAGGGGAACGCCTCTTGGATCGCTGTGGCTAGTTCCTGGATACCATACGGTTTATGAAGAAACACTCGAATCCCTATTGATAAGGCCTTCTCTTCACTGATGGTATGGCTGAACCCCGTACACAGAATGATGGGAATAGAGGGACAGATGGCGAGCATGTGTTTGGCCAGGACCTCCCCCGTTACCTCCGGCATCGTCTGATCCGAAACCACCACGTCGATCGAATTGGCGTGCTGGCGAAAGACCTCCAGCGCTTCACGGCTGTTGGTATAGGTCCAGGCGTCATATCCCAGTGCTGACAACATGGCCTTCCCCGCCGAAACAATTGCCGGTTCGTCATCGATGAACAATACAGTGCCTCGTCCCTGGGTTGGAAGGGCGTTCTGGGCAACCGGCACCTGTAGAGACTCTGAAGTTCGCGGAAAATACAGCACAAACGTTGTTCCGTGTCCTGGCTTGCTCTGAACCGCAATCGCTCCTCCATGGTCGACCATAATTCCGTGAGTGACTGACAGTCCCATTCCCGAGCCTTCCCCGACTGTCTTTGTGGTGAAAAACGGATCGAAAATTCTCGATTGGAGATTGGATGGAATGCCATGGCCAGTATCGGTCATAGTGAGTCGTACATAGTGACCGTCCGGAAGTTCCGGGGGACGATCAGAGATGGTGCCATCCAGGAGAACTTCTTCCAAGGTTACGTCCAATCTTCCAGCTTTGCCTCGCATCGAAAATTCTGCATTGGTCGCCAGATTCATGACCACTTGATGGATTTGGGTGGGATTGGCCAGCACGGGCCCTGCTGTAGATGACAGATCTGTTTGGAACGTAATGGTGGTGGGAAAGGATGCTCGGAGGAGTTTGAGCGCTTCTTCGATAATGGGTTGCAGTAATGTGGCTTTTTTCCCGGTCTCGCCTTGTCGGCTAAAGGTCAGGATTTGCTGTACCAAATCTTTGGCCCGATGGCTGGCTTTGAGCACTTCTTGGAGATTGGTGGTGGTCGGCTTTCCCTCCTGAGCTTTCATGACCGCCATTTCCGTATAGCCGATCAGCGGGGTCAAGATATTGTTGAAATCATGGGCAATGCCACCGGCTAAGGTGCCCACGGCTTCGAGCTTCTGTATTTGGCGGAGATGCGCTTCCTGGTGGCGTAGGGCCCCTTCCGCTTTTCGCTGATCGGTAATCTCTTGCGCATACACATTTATATAATTGCCCCAGATTTCAACGGAAAAGGTCACCAAAAAAAATCGGTCCTGGTAGGTGATCTCTTGACGCTGAACTCCTCCATACTGAAATGCGTCTTGAATACATTGTTGCCATTGTGTCTTGGTGCCCAGATTCGTTTCGCGTTCTAAGTCCGCAAGAAAGGCTTCGCCGGGTTGGTTGTGATACAGGACCTTCCCCTCGTGAGAGATTCTGAGTACTGGGTAGGGTGTTTCCTCCGTGAACTTGGCTAGATTTGCCATGGCTTCTTGGGCCTGAAGGCGTTCCATGAATTGACCAAATTGATTGCCAACCGCGCGCATCTGATGCAAGAGTTCGTCATCGACTTCTCGAATTTGGTAGCTAAAAAACTCCATAACCCCATAGGTGGAGCCATCAAATTGAATCGGAAGGGCAAAGGCGGAATGGAGCTGTTCCTTGGCGGCCACATGGGCCCTTGGAAAATTCTGGTCTTGGGCAATATCGGTAATCCAGGCGGTCTGACCAGATTCCCACACGCGTCCGGGGAGTCCCTGGTTTTTGGTAAAGGTGGTTTTTTTGGTGATGGCCACGAACTCAGCGAACTGGTTAGGCGAATCGCTCCAGATTTCAAGGCATTGGAGTTCCATGGTTGGCTGGTTCAATCGCCAGAGTGCACCGACTTGCCATTCGAGGCTGAGACACAC
>JAOUQB010000148.1 GCA_029879555.1 Nitrospirota bacterium
TTATTGCCCCGCCGCGATTCGCAATTGCTCGACAAGTTTTGAGGGGACATGTAACGAACCTTTTCCCTTTCCCAAGGTAATGTCCGGTTTCAGGGTCCCGTGAAAGTCACTGCCTCCCGTCATCAGTAGCTCAAAACGCTTCGCTAAGCCCAAGTTGAAAGAGATGTGTCGCGCCGAAAAGGTTCCGTAAAACACTTCGAGGCCTCGTAACCCTTGTTCCACCAACGTTTGACAGGCCGTAGCGCTGTCTTCTTTGTTGTACCCTTCCCAGTAGGGGTGAGCGAGAATGGGGATGCCCCCCGCATCAGTAATCCATTCGATGATTTCGTGGGCTTCGGGGACGATTCGTGGGACATAGGCTTTTCCTCGTGAACCCAGTAGCTGCTCAAAGGCGTCTTTCATCGTCTTGATATAGCCTTTGTCGATGAGTACCTGTGCAATGTGGGGGCGACCAATGGTCCCGGTCCCCGAGGCGAGTTCGACTTCGGCAAGGGAAATATCCATTCCCAAGGCTTGCAGGCGGTCCAGAATTTGGTGAAGGCGTCCGATTCGTGTTGTTCGATGGGTTTCCAATCTGGCTTGAAAGTGGGGATCAGTCGGATTAATAAAGTAGCCTAAGATATGCATCTCCCGGTTCTGGAACTGCGCACTCAATTCAATACCTGGGATCAATTCCATGGAAAGGCCTTTGGTGGCCTCTTGTGCTTCAGCTAAGCCTTCGGTGGTGTCATGATCGGTGATGGCCAAAATATCCAGGCCTTGTTGGGTTGCTAGGTCCACTAACGCGGTGGGAGAAAAGCTGCCATCCGAAAACGTGGTATGGGTATGCAGGTCAATACGGCTCATGGGTTTGGACGTCGTTTAGGGTTTGCGCGCCACGATACGCGCCGTAAAGGCTCGATCGGCTTGGGAGACTCCTTGATGATCCCCTTCATCGTAGTGAAGGATCTGAAGCTCACGAAGGAGAGTAAGCAATTCATTGGGTTCTAGGCAAAATTCTTTTCGACGGGGATGGTGTCGATGAACATGGTTATCAAGGAGAAAGGTTTCGTAGATAATGACCCCTCCAGGTTTCAATGCTTGTAATAATCGTGGGAAAAGCGGGCGATACAGGTAGAAGAACCCCAGAATAACGTCGTATCGTGCTGTTCCTAGGTCAGGAGGATTCTGATCGTCAGTCTCCAAATCGAGACATTCGGTGGTGATGGGAAGCCCCCTCGCTTCCCGCGACTGAGTATCGAGAAATTCCAATGCTTCTCGATTTCGATCAATCCCGTGAACGGAGAATCCCTGGGTAGCGAGAAAATGTGCATGGCGGCCCCGTCCGGTCCCCACATCTAGGGCTTTCCCACGAGGCAAGCGTGGGAGTTGGGCCATGAGAAAGGGTGAGGGATCTCCATGTTTGGTTTGAAGGTAGTCTCTTTGTGACCGCAGTAATCGAATTCCAACGGAACCTGAAAAATCTGGAATGGGGGCTTGGACTTTTCTTACCCAAATTTTGAGGTGCGTCAGGGAAAAATGTTGAAAAAGTGCTCGGCAAAGGTCTTCGGCGAGTTTTTCGAGAAGAGAATACGCCTGTTTTCCCACGGTGTCTCGTATGCATTGGACAACTGCCGCATAGTCGACAGTATCCGTGAGCCGGTCGCTTTGGAAGGCCGGTTCATTCGGACATTTCAGGATGAGATCGACCAAAATCGGTTGAGGTTGGGATCGTTCGATTTCCGTGACACCGCAGTGCAACGAGAGTTGGACGCCTTTAATAATGATAGAAGAAGCCATGAAGGTGCACTTCGACCGTCGGTCAGGTCAGGGAAGGCAATGTCGCAAAGCCAACATGTTTGATCGCAACACTATGCGAACTGTTGGGCTAGAAAGCAACGGGAGAGTAGCCGAATTCGCTGGCCAATGACTGGCCAGCGAACTCAGAAAAAACAAGATGGGATTATTGGCCAGGGACCGCAAGAATGGGGGAACGATTATCCGCATCCCGTTGACATGTCCGCTCCGCAACCATGCGTTGTCCTGCCGTCGCATCACTTGGAATTCGTGCCAAGCAGGCGTCCAGTGAGTCCCCTTGTGTGCCTTGGGATACTCGACTAGGCCCCGTCGTGATGGCGCTGGCTTCGCTACTTGATGCGGTGCCAGCTGAGGTTGATCCGGTTCCCGCGGTTGAACCGCCATTCATTTCGGCACATCCCATGGTTAAGGCCGAAAGACTGATACAGGTCCAAAAGAATACTTGAGCAAATGGTTTCATTGGTTGCACCCCTCCTCAATGGATAAACAGGGGCTCAAATATACTTGAGTGAGGTCATGAAAAACAAGATGGAGGTATTCTCGCGAATATTTTTTTGGCATCAGCCATCAGTGTACACCCAATGGCTACAATCTTGACTGATCAAAGGGTTGTTGCTACCGTCAAAAGCTTGGGCAAATTCATGTGGCTGCTCAAAATTTTAGGTTAGTCCAAGATGAGTGATGGTCGAAATTTCATGGCTTTTCCCGTCCAAAGTCGAGCATTGTGACATTTCAAGAGATTATTCTTTCCCTCCATCAGTTTTGGCAATCTCACGACTGCATCCTTGTCCAGCCGTATGATACGGAAAAAGGGGCGGGAACCTTTAATCCTGCCACGTTTTTGCGCGCGATTGGTCCAGAACCCTGGCGGGCCGCCTATATCGAGCCCTGTCGAAGACCAACGGACGGACGGTATGGTGACAATCCCAATCGTTTGCAACATTACTTTCAGTACCAGGTCGTGTTGAAGCCTGCTCCTGCCGATTCTCAAGATCTCTACCTACAAAGTCTCGCCCATTTAGGGTTAGATCCCTATCAGCACGATATTCAATTCTTGCAAGATGATTGGGAATCGCCAACCCTAGGAGCTTGGGGTTTAGGTTGGGAAGTCCGCTTAGATGGGATGGAAATTACCCAATTCACGTATTTCCAAGAAGTGGGGAGCTTGGAAATGAATCCTGTGACGGTCGAACTCACCTATGGCCTCGAGCGGATCGCGATGTATTTGCAGGAAGTGGATAATGTCTATGATTTAGTTTGGACAGAGGGCGTTCGGTATGGCGAGCTGTATCATGAGTCAGAAGTGCAATGGTCGATCTATAATTTTGAAACGGCGGACGTCAGTCTTCTCCAAGCCTCGTTTGATCGTTATGAGCAAGAATGTCAGCAGTTGCTGGATCACCCGCGAGGCTTAGTGTTGCCCGCCTATGATTGCTGTATGAAATGCTCACACTATTTTAACGTGTTGGATGCCAGGGGCGCGATCAGTGTGGCTCAGCGGACCGGCTATATTGCGCGCGTTCGCAATTTGGCAAGAAAATGTGCCCAAGCCTATTTCGATCAACGTGAACGCATGGGTTTTCCGTTAGTCACTCAAAACCAGGCAACGGTCGCACAAAAAATACGAAAAAAGCGGTAAGCAATCAGCTCTGAAATCTAGGTTGTCTCAGTTTCTTCTGACATGGCACCTTCAAAAAAACCACCGACTAAAGTTCAGAACTCGTCTTCTCGCAAGCCCACCGTGAAGTCGTTACCCTTTTTGCTAGAAATCGGCACGGAAGAAATTCCGACGAAGGTTCTGCCTCAAGCGCTTCAGGATCTGGCTGCGCTTGGACAACAGCTTTTCGCTGAGGCCCGGTTGGGCTATCAGCACATACGAACGGTTGGAACAGCGAGACGATTAGCCCTATTGGTTGATGGTCTGCACGTTCAGCAAGCCTCGCTCACGCAAGAAATTGTTGGCCCTCCGAAGTCTGCGGCCTTTGATGCGTCGGGCGTTCCCACCAAGGCCGCCCAAGGATTTGCCCATTCCCAAGGTGTCTCCATTGACCAATTGACCATCAAAGAAACACCCAAAGGGTTATATCTGGCCTTTCAGAAGCACGAACGCGGCCAATCTGCCAAGCAGGTCCTGGCTGAAATTCTTCCAGGGTATTTGGCCAAAATGACCTTTGCCAGAGCCATGCGCTGGAATGCCTCTCAAGCTAAATTTGCACGTCCCATCCGATGGATGGTGGCGTTATTAGGGACTCAACCGCTCACAATAGAATTTGCAGGGATACGATCCGGGCGAGTGACCTGGGGTCATCGCTTTTACCGCATCAAAGGGAAGAAGCCTGGCTTGGGAGTGGCCTTAACTGGTGCGGGTACGTATATTCCGGCTTTAAAAAAACTTGGCGTGTTGGTTGATCCCGATGAGCGACGGACAGAGATTATTCGGCAGATGGCCGAGTTGACCAAAACTGCGAGAGGACACGTTGAGTCTGTTCATCGGGAGGAGCTGATTGAAGAAGCCGTCTGGGGGGTCGAATGTCCGCATACCATCTTGGGAACATTTCAGAAAGATTTTTTAGTGCTGCCCAAAGCGGTGTTGATTTCTTCGATGAAAGAACATCAAGGCTTTTTTTCACTGGTTGGGAAAGACGCCAGCCTTTTGCCAAAGTTTATGGCGGTTACCAATACGCCGTGGGGAAAAACGACCTTAATCACCAAAGGGAACGAGCGCGTGCTCTCCGCTCGTCTCAAGGATGCCCAATACTTCTTTCAAGAAGATGAGAAACAGCCACTCCATGAACGAGTTGCCGCGTTAGATGGTGTCATATTTCATAAGAAATTAGGCACGATGCGTCAGAAGGTAGAGCGGATACGAGATTTGGCAGGGTGGATGGCGATGACCCTGGATCGCCAGGATCTCAAAGAAGCGTGTGAACGGGCGGGCTGGCTTTCGAAGGCCGATCTGACGACCGGCATGGTTGGTGAGTTCCCGACCTTGCAGGGTATCATGGGCGAGGAATATGCGCGTCATGATGGTGAGGCAGAGGTTGTCTTTCAGGCCATCGGGGAGCAGTATCTTCCCCGATTCCCTGATGATCAATTACCGGTGAGTCTAGCCGGGAGGTTGGTCGCCTGTGCTGATCGATGTGATTCTATTGCTTCCTTTTTCTCTGTGGGGATGGCGCCATCCGGCTCGGAAGATCCGTTAGGGTTACGACGAGCGGCGTATGGGTTAGTCCGGCTCGTGAGTGAGGCCTCGGTCCGGTTGAATTTGGTGGAGGTGTTCGGGCAAATGCTCCAGATTCTCGCCAAACAAGGCGTGGGACATGGTGAGCCAAAGACGGCCACAGAAATCATCAACTTCGTCATTGATCGCTTGCGGTTTTATGGCCGAAACACGATGAATGTTCGAGAGGATGTCATGGAGGCGGTGACGCGGGTGCGCCCCACACATTCGGCTGACCTGGCGGATCTTGTCTCGAGGATGGGAGCGTTACAAAAGATTGCGAATCAACCAGACTTTGAAACCTTGATGATTGGATTTAAGCGTGCCCATCGCATTGTCGAAAAAGAAGCATGGAATGTGTCGGATGTCGTATCCGAACGTTTTACCCATGATTCTGAGCAACGGTTGGCTGAAGTTCTTTCTCAATCCCAGCACACGGTGAGCACGTCGATTGCCAAGCAGCAGTACGGTGAGGCTCTTGAGGCCCTTTTGGCCCTTAAGACGCCGATCGATGAATTTTTTGCCTCAGTCCTGGTTAACGATCCTGATCCCAGCATTCGCGAGAATCGCCTTTCTCTGCTGACGGCCGTCGATCACCTGTTCCTGACGCTTGCCGATTTTTCGTGCATTCACACCTCCGGGGCTGAGGCTGGGTAGCGTCTCGAACCCGGGACAGTTGAGAAGTGGTCTTAACGCAAAGGACCCAAAGCCTGATGAGTACGGAACGGCCTATTTATGAGAACGCTGAGGAATCTCGACGGGTCCAACGTTTTACGACCCTTGTAACCATTGGGTTAATGGTTGGTTGTAATGCCTTGCTATTACTTGGGTTATGGGTCAGTGGCGTAGACTTGGAGGCGACCCTGGCCAAGCCGGAACTCTACGATCCGGCCAATGGGCATTGTATCGGGGTGCAGTGGGCAAAGGTGGCTGGTGCTGAAGGGTTGGTGAAGGTGTGTACCGAATGGATCGATTTTTCTGACATGTCGGGGCAAACCCATTCATTGCCGCCGGGCCGGATTTTGGCCATGGGTGCTGACGGCAATCTGTATTTTTCTGGCCAATCAAAAGAAAATTATCGATTGATTGCCCTGATGATTTTTGCGATAGTGGTTATGATGTCAGGAATTTGGATCAAACGCCGATTAATTGCCAATTATCATCTTCGCCTTCAATCTTTTTATCATCGTTCGACCTGAGTATCGGGGCTATTCGCCAGCTGTGATACCACCATACCTCGTTCCAACTCAATCCGCGTATTCCCAAATTCAATTCAGGCCATGGACGAGCCCATTGGGCTTATTGGTCGCGGTGAGGTCTTGGTGTCCATCCCTTTCTTCTCAATGGCAACTGCTCCATACTTCCCTCTCATTGTTGATGATGCATTATTTTCATTTCTATCTAAGAGTCCTG
>JAOUQB010000150.1 GCA_029879555.1 Nitrospirota bacterium
CTACCGACGCATTGAGGTTTTCTTGACGGACGGCTTCGTAAAGTTCTTCTCGAAGGACTCGCATATGCGATGGGCATTCTATGCCGAGTCGAACTTGTCCGCCCTTGATTTGTACGAGGACGATTCGAATATCTTCGCCGAGACGGATCGCTTCATCTTTTTTTCTGGTTAGAATGAGCATGGTGCCTTCCTTGGCCGAGTGATGCCCAGCGCAAACTGGGATTACGACGTTGATATGATCAAACTGAGGCCGGTTCGTTCTCCATGACCGTCGCTGGCTGCGCCGGTTCTTCCTTTCGCATCAGGGGAAATCGTAAGGGAATGGATTCATGCAAAATGAGTTGCTTGCCTTTTCGCGTTCGCAAATTGACCACAAGGGGCGCACGCAAATTAGCCGTCGCGCGTTCCGGTTCTCTGGCAGGAATAGTCACAACGGCTAAAATGAGAACGGGGTCGGATGACGTGATCTCAAGTTCAGCCATTCCCTCATCGGAAATGTCCGCTTGGAATTGTTGATCGAGGAGATGAACGTCAATAATCACAAAAGCTAAATCCGGCTCGTTGATCGCTTGAAACCATTGGTACTGACAGTCTTCAGCCACATCAAGCACCACAAATTTTTGCACGGCTGGAAATCCTACAAGTCCTGAAGGAAACGTCAGCAATGCCTCTGCTGAGACTTCAATTTCACCAAATCGACCAGTCTGAATCGTTACCATGTGTTCACCTCCCACCATGATAAATGCCTACTCTCCACGCTACCCTAGCTCGGCGTTCCTGACAAACACCGCTCTGCGGATGCTGCTTGTTGCATCGCATCAGCACACACATGCGCCAACTCATCTAAATCATACGGCTTTTGAATAAAACCAACCGTACCCTGATTCAACAGCTCTTGAACGGCATGATTTCGATCATAGCCGGTACACAACAAAATCTTACTTTTTGGCTGAATACGACGGAGTTCGGCAAAGCACTCCGGGCCACTCATATCCGGCATGACCATATCCAACAACACCAAATCGACGTGCTGAGCAGATTCCTGGAAAAACTCCACGGCCTCTCGCCCGCTTAGGCAAATCGTTGTGGTATAGCCGACATACTCAAGAATGGCCTGGGCCGCCTCCGCCACCGCATCCTCATCATCAATGATTAAGACATGCCCCGTCCCTTCAAAAGGTGTTGCAACCGAGTCGGATAGCGTCTGAGGCGCATCACATAAGATTGAAGGAAGATATACGCGCATCGTTGTACCCACACCCAACGTACTCGTGACCCCAATATAGCCATGATGATTTTTCACAATGCCATACACCATCGCCAAACCCATCCCGGAACCCTGGCCCAATTCCTTGGTGGTGAAAAACGGCTCAAAGATATGCGACTGTACCTCTTGAGGTATGCCATCCCCGGTATCTGTCACCCGCACGACCACATAATCACCAGCAGCCAACCCAGGAATATGTCCGGCCTGTACCGCCGACACCGTTTCATTGCTCGTCTGAAACACCAGATCCCCTTTGTCTGACATCGCATCTGAGGCATTGACGGCTAAGTTCATCAGAACTTGATACAACTGATTGGGGTCCCCAACTACCCACGGCTCTTCCGCCAACAACTCGGTGTGTAAGGAAATTTTTCTCTCGACCGTTCGACTCAACAATCCGGCAACTTCTTGGATCACCCCATGAAGATCAACGGGCACATGATGGTGTTTGCCTTGGCGAGCAAAACCCAGCAATTGGGACGTAAGCTCCTTCCCTCGATGAACGGCTTTTTCGATGACATCCCCCGCTTTCCAAGAAGACTGCGATTCCTTTCCTCGCGCCTTCAACAGTCCTGCATGAGCGAGAATGGCGGTCAGAATATTGTTCATATCGTGCGCCACACCGGAGGCCAATCGCCCGACCGCTTCCATTTTTTGCACTTGCCGCAACTGTTGCTCTAACAGCGTATTTTCAGCCGCCATCTCCTGCCGCACCGTCATATCCCGCGCAACAAATAACGTTTGTCGTCGACCTTGAAAACGCACCACTCGTTCCATCTGTTCAACGGGAATATCCGTGCCATCCTTTTGACGTAACCACGTGTCCGTCCATTTTGCATGTTCCATCGGCTTGACGTGAGGATGAATCTCAACCAAAGCCCGACCAATCAACATGTCGGGGACGTATCCTAATTGGTTCGCCCCACTGGCATTGATGTGTCGAATGATCTTTTGATCGTCATAAATCACGAGAATATCTGGAAGGATTTCAAATAATTCCTGAAACTGTGCTTCAGATTCTTTGAGGTCGCTGGTCCGCACCTCAAGGAGATGCTCTACCCGAGTCAGTGCACGTTCCCACCGCCATTTTTCGCAATGGGTCAGAAGCTCCTGTTCATCGCACTCCCGAGGCAAACAATAATCCGCTTCATCACGTGCATACCTCCGCGTTTCACCATGCAGTTGAGATCTTAGTTCAATACACATCGCCTCAGGACAGTCCCGTCGACACCAGGACAAAACCTCTTTGGTGGTCATGTCTGGTAAGGGATGATCGATAATTAGAATATCCGGTTTGGGCAACACTCCAGCGGCGAGCATTTGGGTCCCACTCTGCCATTCCTGCACGTGCCACCCTCTGGCCGCAAACGCCGAACGGATCCTGGCCACATCTTGATCATGGGCAGACACGATCCATAGATGAAACCCTTTTGGGGAGGAAGGAGCTTCCAGCAAGCGAGCGACCTGAGCCCGAATCTGTGCGGGTTCTGCAGGCATGGGCAAGAAGGCGGAGGCTCCGATATCAGCTAACAAGGACTCCGCATCTATTCCCGAATAGGTCGCCGAAACGATGAGGACCGGGGGAACCGAATGCCCAGGCTGACCCTCCGTATGCAATAACTCACAAAATCGCCACCCATTTATTCCCGGCATATGAAGGTCTAAAACGATAAGATCCGGACGATGCCCAGCCTGCAGCCACTGCCAGGCTGCCTTGGAACAGGTAAAGCGAATGACCTGTTCATGGCTTAGCTCTAAAACACTGGCAAGTAAATGGAGTTGAACCGGATCGTCGTTAATGACAAGCAAAGTGGTCATACTTAGGCTTCACTACTGATCGGCGAGACATACATGGGTGAAAAGGGCTCTTCGGCATGAACATCAAATTGAATATGTTGCACGGCATTTCTCCCACTATTCTTGACCCCATACAATGCTCGATCCGCCGCCTGGATTAGCCGTTCGATTGGGATCGAATCGGGGTTCATCCATGTGGTCACACCTTGACTAATCGTCACCGTCAAATCCACATGATAGAACCGAAAGGGCTCAGAGCAAATGGCTTCGCGGATACGTTCCGCTAATCTGAGAGCCTGCGAATCATCACTATTCGGCAGCACGACCAAAAATTCTTCCCCACCATACCGACCAATCGCGTCGTACGACCGCAAACAATTGCGCATACGCCGGGCCACTTCAATCAAAACCTGATCCCCAGCGACATGCCCATAGGTATCATTCACACTCTTAAATCCATCCAGATCGGCCAGAATCAAACTTAAGGGTTGACGCTCACGCTGAGCGCGGTTGATTTCGGTCAAAAGGGCATCCAAAATCGCTCCATGATTGAGAATTTGCGTGAGAGGATCTTGCATCGCTTGGATTCGGAGTGTTTCCCGAGCGGAAATCAGCTCATTTTGCAGATCCACAATTCGCTTTCCCGCTCTCAACCGGGCTTCCAATTCACCCAAATGAAACGGCTTGGTCAGATAGTCATCAGCACCCGCATCTAACCCCACAATCAAATCTTCTGGATTATTTTTTCCTGTCAGTAGGACAATATAGACATACGGGCAATCTTTTTTCGAACGAATCTTCTGGCACAGTTCAGGCCCATTGAGGCCTGGCATCATCCAGTCCAAAATCGCAACATTAGGCACCAGGCCACCTTCAAGGATCTTCCAAGCAGAATCCCCATCCGTACAGGACATGACATCATGCCCCCATTGGCGCAATCGATATACCACCATGTGCAAGGTTAACGGATCATCATCGGCAACAAGGATTCGCATAGATATTATGGACTCTTTCCCCTATCGTTCCTCGTAGCTGTTGCGAGGAACAACGCCTGGGAACCTGGCCCATTCGTCAGGTCCACGTGTGTTCATTTACCGGATAAAATTCAATAAACTTGTTTCAAATTGTCGAGACAAGGTGGCCAGAGATGCCTCCAACGTGCCCTGCAAAGACGTAAGCTCAGAAGCGACCTTGGCGAAATCTGCATCTTCAAAAGAAGAACGAAGCGTTTGGGTATTGGCCGAAACTAAATCCAAGCTCTCCTTGACGGTATCTAATCGGTTCACGCGCGCTCCAATAGAAGCCCGCGCATCGGTCACTTGTGGAAGCGTCTGATCAAATTGGCCAATAGCCGAGGCAATTCCGGTCACATCATTGGTTACGAGTGCTTGATGGAAATCCTGAAGATTTTGAAACAGATCAGAGCTCGGACCGGAAAATACCTGGTTCCCAGCTACATTGGACGTCACAGTTTGTCCATCGCCAATTTCCACATCAATCGCAGCTCCATCCCCTTGATACACATACCCAACCCGGACAGAAAATTGATCCCCAGCCGCTGGAGAACTCCCCCCGGTCGTCAAGGTGACATCGACTCCATCAAATGAAAATGGTGTTCCACTCGAATAGGTTTGGCCACCTAACACGGTTTGCCCACTTGTGAGATTGACCACATCAAAGGTCGTGGCGTTTGTGAATTGTATGCGATACCCATCCGCCTGTAATGCCGTTGGTGTGGCAATGGCCGTCGCAATCGTGGCGCCACCCGTATTACCCGTATGCGCCGCTCCCGAGACCGATCCCGGAATAAAGGGAAGCGTTTGAGTTTGGCTCCCCGCAAAAATAAACCGCCCATTGAGTTCAGTGTTCCCAATTCCCGCTAATCCTTCAATCAACTGCTGAACCTCTTGAGCGGCATTTCGACGTTCCACTTCCGTATTGGTATCACTTCGCATCCGAATGGCTAATTCTTTGGCCCGTTGGATCGAGTTCCCGGCTCGATCCAAGACACTATCCGATAAATTCAACCGCCCCACACCCTCATTCACCGTCGCCAATCGATGTTCGGTTGTCCGCAAGACATTTCGAAATTGATTGATTCGCTCAGCAGCCGCTGGATCATCAGAAGGACGATTGACTCGTTTGCCTGAAGCAATTTGCTCCGTACGATCAAAGATATTTGTACGTAAATCACGGAGGGCCGTGACTAAAGCATCCACCTGTTGTCGCTCAGTTACACGCATAGAACCAATCCTGCTTTCGAGTGAACCAGTCCACACTCAACGAGCCCAAAGATTGCCAATCCAGAATATGAATTCATAAATTTATCGCCCCATCGACAACACGGTCTGGAACAATTCATCAGCCACGGTAATCATTCTAGCCGAGGCTTCAAATGATCGTTGAAAACTCAGGAGATTCGTGAGCTCTTCATCCAACGACACCCCAGACACACTTTCTCGCAAACTGTGCAATTGATCAACCTCAAGGGTCACCGCATTTAACGTCAATTTCGACTCCCGAGCCGCACTCCCCACATCACCAATGGTGATCGTGTGATAATCATTCAACGTCAGGTTTCCTAAGGAAGCTAGCCTTGAGGTATGGATGCCAACCAACGCCAACCCATTCGTATTATCACCCGGAACTTTCGGCCCAGTGAGCGCGGTGGAAGGTTGCGAAGCCGCGGCAATTCGGTTGGTATCGGTAATGGCTAATCCAAACCGTTGAGCCGCACCCTTATGAGCACCAAGATGAAAGACGTCTCCTGCCGCCGGCGTTCCGGTGAGCACGACATCTAAGCCATCAAAATTAAAAGAAGCCCCCGAAACATAGGCCCCTCCGGAAATCACCGTGGTACCGGTATCAATATTCACCACATCGAACGTCGCCGCTCCAGTAAATTGCACGTCATAACTTTGAAACGTCTGCAAGGGGGGACCTGTCACAGGGGTAATCGCCACGGAAGTCCCAATAGCGGTCCCAGTATTTTGATCGTCGGCTAAGGGAGCCTGTGGACTTAAGGCCGAGAAAAATAGTTGTCCGGTTGAATCATCAAGCCCATAACCCACCGAATGCTGTTGATTCAATTCATTCACCAACACAGCCGCTGTTCGGTCTAATCGATCTTGAAAGGCGACGACATCCGTATCTCTGGCGACTAACAACCCCCCAATCTTCCCACCTTGAATTTTGTGAGAAATGGCAAAAGCATTTCCGTCGCTTCGAACAAAGGCCACATCCTCAAACGGTGGATTATCGGCATCGGGAATGGTGGCCAGTGCATTCGCATGATTCCCGCCAACCAGTAATTGTCCGCCCACGTTAATGCCAATGCCATCTCGCAATTGCACTTGCTCAATA
>JAOUQB010000151.1 GCA_029879555.1 Nitrospirota bacterium
GTTTGATGACACCAAGAACACGCTTAATCGGAACAAACATGGAATTGATTTTGATGAGGCCAAGGCTCTGTGGCATGACCCTCATCGGTTGGAAATTCCTACGAAAACTGAAGATGAGCCTCGGTGGGTGGTCATCGGGAAAATTGGGCTTAAACATTGGTCGGCTATTGTGACGGTTCGACAGGATCGAATCCGGCTCATTTCCGTACGGCGGGCTCGAACAGAGGAGGTTGGATTGTATGAAAGCGAAAACCTTGGATAAAAAATTTGAGTCTGGGGAAGATATTGTCGCGTATTTGGACCTGGAGAATGCCAAACGCCAGGGCCAAGGGCAACGCCGGGTGAATGTAGATTTCCCTGTGTGGATGATTGACTCGTTAGACAATGAAGCTCGGCGATTGGGTGTGACGCGTCAGGCGGTCATTAAGGTGTGGATTGCTGAAAAGCTCAAGGAAGTTGCCGTTTCGTAAAAGCGATTGTGAGATTTTTACAGTACAATCTTCAAAAACTCAAATCAGGTTTTTGCCGACATCGTTCTCCATTGAAGGTGTTCCCTCATGTGGGGGTTTCACCCCTCACCTTGGTCCTCTCCCCTGAGGGGCGAGGAGAAATTGGAAGAGTGGCCGCGGCTGTGGAGGTTACTGCTGGGTGTACCAGCGGAAACCGGCGGATTCTTTGAAGGCGGGTTGTTGACCGATGCTCATGCCGCCGGGTTTTTCGAGCAGCATGACTTTAAAATCCCAGAGGCCGAACCAGGCGGGGTCTAAAATATTGTGGTAGTGGAGGCCGGTGAGTTTCGGGAGAAGATCTCCCAAAGCGGTATCCAATTCTTTTTCGGTGTAGGCGCGGACAGAAAAGGGTTTTTTCAATTCACCGCAAATACGCCGCAGCGTATAGGCGGCTCCAGTGCAGAGCACCTGAGTATCAGGCTTCATGCCCAGCAGTTGAGGTAGAGTGCAATATTGTTCTCGAAATCCCAGCCATTTGGCGGCATGACGCAGATGGCTAAATTGGACTTCATATTCGGTGTGACCGGGCAATTTGACGGGCGACGGCCAATCCTCTTCGATACCGAATTCCACTAAAATTGCGCGCCCACCGGGTTTCAACACCCGCCAAACTTCCTGCAAAAATTGAAGGGCGCCGTAATTGAAAATGACTTCGTCAGGGTAGGGAGGTTTGAGCGGCAGACGCATGCGCCGAATGAGGTCTAAGGCGTCCTCATGTTGTGGGTTCTCGCCTTTAAACATGAGCAGTTCGTCGCTTGAAAATTGAACGGGTGTCATGTCGGCCAGGTTTTCATTATCGATGAGGAGATCGACGGAATTGTCCGCTAAGGGCATGCGTTCGGCATTGGCTTGAATGGCGGTGGCTGTCCAGCCGGCTTGTCGGGCCAGCGATGTTTGTGACCCAAGGAAGGGGCCAGTCAGATCCAGGAACGTGTACTGAATGCCTTTTCGTTCTTCGGCAGAGAGCTCTCCGGCTAGTTCCTTAGAGACATACCCCAGCCCGGCACCGACTTCCACGATACGTTTGGGTTTGGGAGAGAGCCACCCCATTTGCCGTAAGGTTTTCCCCAGGAGTCGTCCATAGGTTGTCCCGTTCATCGCCTCGCAGGGTTCGCGGAAGAGATGGGAGACCGTGGTTTCGATGAGTTCAAAATGCCCGTGGGGGCCTTGTATCCCTTGGACATGAAAGGTAGACAAATGATCTTCCGTTTCGGCTTTGACGTTTTGATGCCAGCCTTGCCGGACTTTTTGGAGTAAGAGATCCCATTTCGCCTCGGCACTGTGGCCACTGGGTGGTTCAGTGCCATAGTAGGCCAGAGAAAACCGTGGTTGCGCCCACCGTTCTAAATGCCAGCGCCCATTGTGCTGAGTGGGGCTGCACACCCATTTGCCGTATTGATTCAGCAATGCCCCAATGGTCAGGCGGCCATCCATCGCGCCGAGCAACGTCGCGCCCATACGGTTTAACTTCACAAGCGGCAGTTCTTCATCCAGCGGAGCGACCCACCATTCCTCCGGCCCATGCTGATAAATCACAATATCGGGCATGCGCCACGCGCGTTGGTTGAGCAGGGCCTCGTCCAAGACTTGTGGGCCTATCTCAAGCCACGGATCGGCTGTTGGGTCTGTGAGGGCGGGTTCGGTCATATCGGTTGCATGGTGTATGGAGGTCAAAGAGAGCTGCAAGGGTACCCGAACTCTTTGAGAGGCTGCAACCTGAAAAAAGTGAAAAGGGAGAAGTCAGGAGTGGAAAGTGAAGATTTAAGGAAGACTTCGGATAGCCCTCTTTTGGTCATTGGGGTTTTTGGGCGAGGATGCTGGCAAAGGCGGCGTGCCCGGTGTCGACTTCCTGATAGCGGAGGACTCGCAGGCCGGGGAGCATGGTCAAGAGTTCGTTCGGTTGTAAGAGCCAGGCTTTGTTAAATCGGGACCGATACGTGAGATGATCGATCGTATAGGTTTCAATGAGGGCCATGCCTCCCGGTTTCAGCGCTGCCGCAATTTTGGAAAAGAGATCCCGTTGAAAGTAGTAGGTGCACAGAATCACATCGTAGGTGTTGGCTGGTATCTCATACATTTCAAGATCAGCGATAACCGTGTTGATCGTCGTTCCAGATTCAGTCGCTAAGGCTTTGGCTTTTTTCAGCCCTTCCTCTGAAATATCCACCCCAGTGACGTGAAACCCCTTGGTTGCCAGAAAGACGCCGTTGCGTCCTTCGCCCATGGCCAGGTCCAGCACCTGGCCTTGGGGTAGCAAGTCGATATGGTCTTGCAAAAAGGGAATGGCCTCCCGGCCAAATAGATATTGTTCAGTGGCGTATTTTTGATCCCAACGGATGTGATCCTCTTCAGATGCGATTAAAAAAAGAGGAGAGGAAACAAAACACACGATGAGTGTCAGGGCGGGAATCATCCATTTACCAATCGGGTGCCATGGGATCCTGTGAGGGTTTTTAGCCATCGGTCGGTCTCTCCGAGTGAAATGATATTGCGTCCTGTGGATGATACCCAAGAATGGTACCTGAGGGCCTGATGGCTCGCAAAGGACCAGTTGAAAATTTCTCATTCCTTCCTCATTGGACAGTAGTCTTTCCCCGAGGTCAGTGGGTATGATTGGGAAATGGCCATTAGAAGAGAATGGAGTTGAGAGATGCCTGCGTACCTTGTGACTTGGATACATTTAGTGGCGGCGATGACGTTTATTGGGGGCTGGTTGTTTTTTCAATTAGCCGTAAGGCCCAGCTTGCTCGAAGGAAAGACCAAGACTCCGTCGAAAGAGGCCTTGGAGCTTACCCAGAAGATGGGGCAACGATTTAAAACGGTCGGTTGGGTGAGTCTGATGGTGCTCATTTTTACGGGAGCCTCTCAATTGCTGGATGAAAGTGGGTCGGCACGGATTGAAACGAGCTGGGGGTTGATCATGATGTTCAAGCTCTTTATCTTTGCCTTTGTCGGGGGATTGATTTTCGTTCACGATCTGATCCTGGATCCCTATGGCGCTCTCGCCAAGAGTCAGCGGGCCGAAACGTCACCCCTGTTATTTTCCGGAAAAGTTGTGTGGGTTCAACGCGCGATTCTCTTGCTCAGTTTGGTCGTCCTTGGCATTGCGGTCTATCTTACTTCCCTCTAATTCCTCTTTGTCGTTCGGCTTCGTTCCCAGGGTGCCGCCTATTTTTATGAGTGGTATGGTGATTCTCCATGCATTTTTTCCCAAAAGTAGAATGATGAGGAAGAGGGCGTACCTGGGTTATCCCGAGATTTATCTTTGAAGGTGCCTCCATGTCGGGCCTAACTCGTGAAGACATTGTACGTCAGCTCCGTGAAAGGATTGTGGCCTTTGCGACATCTCGTGGGGTAAGAGAGAGCGCTGAAGATTTTGCTCAGGATGTCTTGATGGTGTTGCATGAAAAATATCCTCATGTGACCGAATTGACCGAGTTGGTTCCGTTATCGTTTCAAATTCTCCGGTATAAAATGCTGGATCAGCATCGAAAAATGATGAGGCGAGGCGAATACAATCAAGAATCGATCGACGATCATCCGTTGGTCGATTCCAGCGATGATCCGTCCATACAAGTCGAGCAGAAGGAACGGGTGACGCAATTGATCGCTGCGCTTCAACAATTGGGTGAACGGTGCCAAAAGCTCTTTCGATTGAAATTAGAAGGACATACCTTCCCAGAAATTTTGAACATTTTTGGGGAACGCTCCATCAATACGATTTACACCTGGGATTCCCGGTGTCGTAAGCAGCTTCTGGCTCTGATGGGAGGGCACTGGGAGGCCCAACCTATTGGTGGGAACGTTCAGAGACGCAAAAGAGAGACGGAGGGGTAATGTCTAAATCGTGGGAACAGATCCTCGGTGGCTATGCCACGGATACACTGACTGAGGAAGAAAAACGTCAATTGTTTGAGGCGGCTCTTCATGATCAGGCGTTGTTTGATACCTTGGCTGATGAAGAGGCGTTGAAAGCCCTGTTAGCTGATCCACAGGCCCGTCAGCAAATTCTGGAAAGTCTGCACGCCTCTGGGATTTCGCAAGAAACCGTGGCATCTCGCCCTAGGCGGGTGCGTTGGTTCCGCCGGCCGTCAACTCTTGCCTGGGCCGGCAGTCTGGCGGCCATGGGCCTGGCTCTTATTTTTGGTTGGCAGATGGAAAAAGACTGGGCCCCACTTATTCAGCAAGAGCAGGAAGTTGAACGTTCGGTGTCTGAAAAGAAGGTGAAAGATGACAAGCAAGAAGCCTTCCGAGCCTTACCGGCACCCCTGGAAAATCGAGAACAGGTGGCTGCGCTTCAGTCAAGGGATGAAATCCCGTTTCCAAGTGTGGCGAAGCTTCCATCTGTTCCTGCGGTTGTGCCGGAAGCCGATGATGATAGGGCTGATATGGCCGAGAGCGTCGATCATCTTCGGCAGGTTCAGGGCGCGTTGGAGGAGTATAGGCGAGTGCCAGAAGAGGAGGGTGGTCCCTTATCCCCATTCATGGAGGACCAGGTCGTTCAAGATTCGAAGGCATTCGTCGATGCTAGTCAATCTCAGGTTGAGCCACAAGTTCAACCATCAATCATGCCAGAAGCAGATGAGGTTGGTCAGTCAGAGGCTTTTAAATTGGCACCTGCCCGTGAGCTGGCTGCGGCCCAAGTTGCTAAAGAAGAGCCTCTCCCGCCACCGGGTGCGCTGGATCTGTTTTATGCCGGGATTGGGGCAGATAAGCAAAAAACCCTTGAAAGCAAGCTTGATTCAAAGAATCAAACTTTCGCGAAGGTCTCTAATGAAGTATCCATGTCTGAGGCCAAAGAGGAAAACTCTCTGATTACCCAAGGAAACAGGGTCGGTGGTGAGGCTCTTATTCAACGGGCTAAGGGAATTCGGTACAGCTTTCTTCGGACTTCGGCAAAGAAGGAAGAGGAATTGGCAGATGGGCAGAACATTACCGGTGATTGGAGGGACGTTCGCTTAGCCATTGAGCCCAACGAAGCCGGGTTTCTTTATGTCTTTGCTCACGTAGGAATGGGGAAATGGCAACAAATCGAGGGAACAACCCGGCTGGAGCGCCGGGGTAATCCCGAGGATGGCAATGTCCAGGCCTTCCAATCTGTGGAATTTCGTTTAGGTGTCATCACCAATAGATTTGGGCAATTAGTGATTTCATCAGTGGTGGTGTTGCTGTCTCCCACTGCCATAGAAAATGTTGGCAAATGGCTTAATGGCAGTGTGAGCTTGTCGGAATTGCAGATTGAGCGTACGGATGATTCCGTTTATGTGGTTCGCCCGAACCCAACCCTTGATACGCCCTTACGTGTGGATATTACTCTCGAAGAATAAGAGAGGATGTGAGAACCGGAACCCGGACGTGAGGAAAGTCTACCGAGGGTGAGGAGGATAAGAATTGTAAAGGAGAATAAAGGAAGAATCCGCCCGTTACCAGAAGCGAGGGCGGCCCGTGTCAATATGAATGAAGCCGCGTGAACGATAATTGCCCACTCCGCCCATTTTTATTTTCACGGCGGCCTGATGAATAGAAGAGAGTTTGACGCCAGGTATCGAAAAATCCATGGCCTTTCCTTTGGTATGGAAGCTGTTCAGTGCTGCGCCTTGTTCGTGGAGAACCATTTTAAAGTTAAAAGCGGGGGAACGGTAGCCTGAGGAAATATGCACCTCTTTGCCTCTGGCTGCGGTTTTTTCAATGGTATTCAAGAATTCTAATAAGCGAATGTCCATTCGATGCACATTCTTGGTGTGATTGCATCGAAGAAGATAATTGATATCTTTGAGGGCTTCCCGGTCATAGCGGCCTGAGCGGGAGCGGTATCGCACCGTTAGTCGTTCATCCCTACCGACATTGTAGAGTCGAATTCGTCCTTCTTCCTGAAGAGAGGAGCCTGAGGCGACCTCCGG
>JAOUQB010000009.1 GCA_029879555.1 Nitrospirota bacterium
CATGTGTGAAATTCAGTTCGAATGACTGAAGTAGACCCGCACCCACAACATGCAAAAAAAATTACAACTTCAGGTGTCCCCACGCACGGCTTCCAATTCGCCATTACTTGCTGAAGCCATCAGAGCGCACCTGTCTCTAAAAAAAGATTCTCCGCTTCAATACAAGATCTTGAAACGCAGTATCGACGCCAGAAGCAGAACCATACGGATCAACCTCGGCGTTCTTGTCGTCATTGACGAAGAACTTCCTATTGATCAATTTGCATTCGATTACCAGGACGTTTCTTCCTCAAAGAAAACATGCCACATTATCGGAGCCGGACCGGGTGGTCTATTCGCAGCGCTGCGGTGTTTGGAACGAGGCATCAAACCCATTGTGATCGAAAGGGGCAAAGATGTACGAGCACGTCGTCGGGATCTCGCAGCCATCCACAAGGAGCATCGAGTTAATCCCGAAAGCAATTACTGTTTTGGCGAAGGTGGCGCAGGCACGTACAGCGACGGCAAACTGTACACGCGATCCAACAAACGAGGAGATATTGACAAGATTCTTAAAACATTGGTCGCTCACGGCGCCAGTCCAGACATTATGGTCGATGCGCATCCGCACATTGGCACCAACAAATTACCCCAACTGATTCAACGTATTCGGGAAACCATTCTGCAACATGGTGGAGAAATCCTTTTCAACACCAAATTGATTGATTTGGGAATACGCGATCAGATGATCGTGTCCATTGTGATCGAACACAAAACTGGCGCAGAGGAAGTTCCGATCACGCATCTCATTCTCGCCACGGGTCATTCAGCCAGAGATATCTATGAGCTGCTCAACACCAAACACATCCTCTTAGAAGCGAAACCGTTTGCGCTTGGCGTCAGAGCCGAACATCCACAGGAACTCATCGATCATATTCAATACCATTGCCGCACCTCGAAAGAGGTGCAAAGCGCACGCGAGTACCTCCCCGCCGCCAGTTACAGCCTGGTTCAGCAGCTAGAGGGCAGAGGCGTCTATTCATTTTGTATGTGTCCGGGTGGCATCATCGCCCCCTGCGCGACGGCACAGCAGGAGGTGGTCGTCAATGGCTGGAGTCCCAGCAAACGAAACAACCCCTTTGCCAACAGTGGAATCGTCGTTGGACTTGAACTCAAAGACTTTCAACCCTACAAAGCACATGGCCCCTTGGCGGGACTGGAATTTCAAAAGACGCTCGAAAAACAGGCCTGGATTCTTGGTGGGCACACCCAAGCCGCCCCGGCCCAACGGTTAACGGATTTCATGACCGGCAAGCTCAGCTCGTCGCTTCCTGCCTGCAGTTATCAACCCGGTCTGCGCTCCATTGATATGCGCCAGGTTCTTGGGCCTATCATCAGCGAAGCCTTACACGGGGGATTTCAATCATTTGGTGGGAAAATGCGCGGCTACCTGAGCCAGGATGCCATCATTGTTGGAGTCGAATCGCGTACCTCCACGCCGGTGCGCATTCCACGCGACAAGGATCATTTGCATCACCCGCAGTTAGTGAACCTTTTTCCGTGCGGAGAGGGTGCCGGATACGCCGGCGGCATCATGAGCGCCGCCATGGATGGAGAACGTTGCGCCAACAGCATGACGTATTAACTCTTCAATGGCGCAAGATTATTCTAGACCGATCGGAAAAACTGCTCTCTTTTTCACCGAGGAACAGGATCATCGGGTATACTGACGGTCAGTAAAGAGGCGCTCAATGTTCTGAGAATGGGGACTGCTTATGTTAATTGCAGAGACTGAAACCGTTGATCTTTCCACCCCGACTGGTCCGATGCGCAGCTATATTGTTCGTCCAGCGGCGAACGGTCGATATCCTGGGGTCGTGTTGTATACGGAGATTTATCAGGTCACAGAACCCGTTCGACGGATCGCGGCCTTTCTGGCCGGGCACAGATTTGTCGTACTGATCCCTGAGGTCTACCATGAGTTGGAGCCACTCGGAACAGTTCTCAACTATGATCAACCTGACACCGACCGAGGCAATCAACACTAAATCACGAAGACGCTCTCCAGTTATCATACTGATGCCCGTACAGCCTTGGACTATCTACACACGTGTTCAAGCCGTACGGATTGCCTAAGTCAGTTTCCAATACGGCCAGGCTAGTCTTCTTGAAGTGCTGGACGCTCAACGCGTCTTATGGCAAACCATCCTAGTATATGGGCAAGCTCAATACGACCTTTCCATTGCCCTCACCCAACTTGCGCGATCGATTGGTGGGGAAATCTAGCGGGAATACCCTCATAAAAATGAAAGTAGTATGTCATGTCTCCTAAACATAGCCTGGGGCCGCTTTGTGGTTTAGGGGCAGCCCTGCTATTCGGACTGACGACACCCCTCATTAAATTGATTCTTCCGGTGTATGATTTGCTCCCTATTGCCGGCCTGTTGTATGTGGGGGCTGGCCTGGGCCTTGGTCTCTGTGAAATCTTTCTGACGTCTACCAAACAACCGGTTTTCTCCCAGCCCGAAACTCCCATTCAGAGGGCCGATATCAGCCCATTACTTGGCATCATTCTAACAGGGGGAATTTTGGGTCCCATTCTCATGCTCTATGGGCTTCAACGGATTTCTGGCGTAGTTGGATCGCTCTTGCTCAACCTGGAAGCACCCCTCACTATACTCCTGGCCGTCACTTTCTTTCATGAGCATCTGGGAAAACGAGAGGTCAGTGCAGCCATGTTCATTTTTGCCGGTGCTGGAATTCTGAGTTATAGCCCTGGAACGCTGGCTGGAGATTGGCTAGGGATTATCAGTATCAGTGGGGCCTGTGTCTGCTGGGCCGTGGATAACAATCTCACCCAGGGCCTTTCCCTTCGAAACCCTCTGGCCGTAGCGAGAATCAAGGGGTTGAGCGCCGGAGGATTTTCCCTAGGCCTTGCATGGATGCTGGGCTATGATATTCCCGATATTACGGCAGTCATCATGGTTTTGTTTTTAGGATTTGTGGGGTATGGAATCAGTGTCGTGCTGGACATTTATGCGTTACGTATACTAGGTGCGGCCCGGGAAGCCGCGTTCTTCGCGACGGCACCTTTTATCGGTGCATTAGCTGCCGTGCCCATTCTCGGGGAACATTGGGGATTTGGGGAGTATCTGGCAGGGGCGACGATGGCCATAGGGCTCGGTGTGCTACTGAGAGAACATCACAGCCACATCCACACTCATCCGGCCATGGAACACGACCATGTCCACACTCATACCGATCCCCATCATCAACACGATCATCAAGAGGAAACCGTAGGGTCTCACGCCCATAGGCATTCGCATCTGCCGTTACAACATGACCATGGGCACGTGTCGGACTTGCATCATCGACATAAGCACTAGAAGGGTAGCAGGCAAAATACTACGAAAATGCACGCTAAGAGGTACGATTCAGACTGCCGTCAAGGGTGTCTTGCCTCGTACCCTAAAAACAAAAAGAGCCGTTCAGGGAAACGTGAATAGCAACGAATTGTTAGAAATGGAAGAACTGGTTAAGTGATAATATTACCCATGACAATTCTGGCAAGTACTCTTCTAAAATTCCTTTAATACTTAGTCCGCTTCTGGCCGAACCGGGCACTCAGAGACGGGTATTCCGCTCAGTGCATCAAATAGTCTGATTGGAATTTTCCCTTCCGATCTCGTACACCTTGCTCAAACACATTAAATGCCACTGTCGACGAAAATGGTTACGTTGCAGAAAGTTTTGATGAATTTAAAGGTAGGAGGGGCTCTCAACACAGGTGGCCTAAGCAAGCAATGATAGATGCGATAATATTTATGACGACGAATAACTGGTACTTTTGTTTGCAATCACAAGATCATACGAAAAACAGGATAGTGCTTAAGAGTCTGCTTGACTTCAAACCTCATGAGAGAAGTGATATTTTCGAAGTCAATGCTTCTTACTTTTTCCCTGAGTCACCTACCTGAATGAGGCCTACGGCCTTTTGAGCATCTAGATCAGCATAAAAATCTTTGCCTTCGTGGTTGATGACGGTGAAGGCAGGGAAGTCTTCGACTTCGATTTTCCATACGGCTTCCATGCCCAGGTCTTCGTATTCCAGAACCTCCACTTTTTTGATGCTGTGTTCCGCCAGACGTGCGGCGGGACCGCCGATGGAACCTAGATAGAACCCGCCATACTTTCCGCAGGCCTCGCGTACCTGTTTGGAGCGATTTCCTTTGGCCAACATCACCATACTGCCGCCTTCAGCTTGAAACTGGTCCACATAGGAGTCCATGCGTCCGGCAGTCGTGGGGCCAAACGAACCGGAGGCATGGCCTTCCGGTTTTTTCGCAGGTCCTGCGTAATAGACGACATGATCTTTCAGATATTGAGGAAGACCCTTCCCCGCATCTAATCGTTCTTTGAGTCGGGCATGGGCAATATCTCGCGCCACGACGATGGGGCCAGTGAGGGAGAGTCGAGTCGCCACAGGGTGCTTGCGCAGTTCGGCTAAGATTTCCGGCATGGGTCGGTTTAAATCAATCTTGACCACATGTCCATCTAAATCTTTTTCTGTGACCTCAGGAAGATATTGCGCCGGATTGGTTTCGAGCTGTTCAAGAAAGACGCCGTCCTTGGTAATTTTTCCAAGAATTTGTCGATCCGCTGAACAGGAGACGCCCAAACCTACTGGGCAGGAGGCCCCATGTCGCGGCAGGCGAATGACTCGCACATCGTGTGCAAAATATTTCCCGCCAAATTGTGCGCCGATTCCGGTCTCCGCACAGAGTTGGAAAATTTGCTTTTCCAGCTCCAGATCTCGAAAGGCACGGCCTTGTGCATTACCTGAAGTGGGAAGATCATCCAGATAATGACAACTGGCCAGCTTGACAGTCTTTAACGTGAACTCTGCCGACATGCCGCCCACGACGAACGCTAAGTGATAGGGCGGGCAGGCCGATGTGCCTAAGGTGCGAATTTTTTCTGCGACAAATGCGAGCAGGGATTTCGGATTCAGGAGGGCTTTGGTCTCTTGATAAAGAAAGGTTTTGTTTGCCGATCCGCCGCCCTTGGCAATAAACAAAAACTTATATTCAGAACCCTTCTCCGCATAAAGGTCGATCTGGGCCGGTAAATTATTGCCAGTATTTTTCTCAGTGTACATATCAAGTGGGGCCATTTGCGAGTACCGCAAATTACGCTGATCGTAGGCTTCAAAGATTCCACGGGAAAGCGTTTCTACATCGTCGCCACTGGTAAACACCTGTTGACCTTTATAGCCCAGAGCGATGGCCGTCCCGGTATCCTGACATCCAGGTAACACTCGACCCGCAGAAATATTCGCATTCTTCAGGAGTTCAATAGCGACAAATCGATCATTATCCGAGGCTTCTGGATCGTCAAGAATTTTGGCCAATTGCTTGAGATGGCTGGATCGTAATAAATGAGTGACATCATCCATGGCTTCATGGGCCAACAATGTCAGTGCTTCAGGTTGAACTTTGAGAATCTCCTGACCATCAAATGTGCTCGTGGACACAAAATCTGATGTGAGCTTACGGTACGTCGTTGTGTCGACTGCATGCTCAAATAGTTCCTGATACTGAAACTCCCCCATGAAGGTACTCCTCTTTTTACGCGTCGTGAAATGAACCTGGCCGCCAAAGCCCTACCCTACTCGTTGTCCCCCATTTTTCGCAAGATACTTTCCTTGCTGACATCTTCACGGTGTCTCACATGCGAGTAAGATGCTCACATACATTAATCGAGTGTTTGGAGATCGAATTTCTGCCACGACATTCGTGAAATGTCTTGAAATGATGGATCGTCAATGAACCCGTACGGTTCACGCAACGGGTGGCGGACTATTGTCTGGGGACCATCCCCCACCTAACGCTTTGTACAGTTGAACGATCGAGACGAGATGCAGACGATGTGTGTCTGTGAGAGCGAGTTCAGCCTCGAATAAATTTCGTTTGGCAAGCAGCACATCAATATAACTGGTAATACCCCCTTTATATCGAAGGTTAGCCAAATGCAAGGCTGACCGGAGGGCGTTCACTTGTTCCTCCTGGGCTTTTCGTTGAGTACCCACCGTGCGAACCGCCACAAGGGCATCCTCCACTTCTTTGAAAGCCACGAGAATGGTCTGCTCATATTGAGCCAATATCTGCTTGGCCTGGGCTTCGACCGCCTTCTGCTCAAAGCCCAATGTTTCGGCATTCAGAATTGGACCGGCCAAACCCAGTCCGGCCTTCCCAAATTCGTTCCCGCCATCCAACAAATTCGAAAGCTGGGGACTGGCCACGCCAAGCAGCCCGGTAATGGAAAGCCTCGGAAATCGTGCGGCCTTGGTGGCCCCGATTCTGGCGGTTGCGGCCACCAAGGCCTGCTCCGCCTGAAGAATATCCGGGCGCCGCTGTAACAGTTCGGACGGAAGTCCCGCCGGCACCGCCGGTGGGAACACTTGGTCCGTGAGTGAGCGCCCTCGTGGAATCGGAATCGGATGATGTCCTAACAATACGCTCAACTCGTTTTCTTTTTGAACCATTTGGCGCTCCAGCTGGGCGACCCGAGCTGCGGCGTTGGCCCGTTCGGCTTCGAATTGGTCGGCATCAAGTTTTGAGCTCACTCCCTGCCGTAGACGGGCGCGAGCAATCATTACCGATTCTTCCCACGACAGCAGGGTCCGTTTGGCAATGTCGAACTGCATGTCGAATTGCAACAGGTCAAAATAGGATTGTGCCACCCCGCTCACCAGTTGCAGCACCACCGCCCGCCGGTTTTCCTCCCGCGCCATCAATTCGGCACGAGCCGCTTCCGTGGAACGGCGAATGCGTCCCCAGATATCCAATTCCCAATTGAGATTACCTTGTCCGAAATAACTGAAAGGGGTGGCAAACCCCGGGGCCGTAAACCCATTTAAACGACCCAACACCGGAGCATTCATCTCCGCATTGGCTTGTGGCATGAAATCGGTGCGCGCGGTATACACACGAGCTTGAAATTCCTCAACACTGGCCACCGCTTCCTTGAGATTGTTGTTTTCGATCAACGCTCGTTCAATAAGATGTTGCAATTCCTCGTCGTGCAACAATTCCCACCAGGGAAGATTCGCGATTGATTCGCCTTCCGTATCCGACATCCGAAAGGTCTCAGCCGTGTCGATTTCTGGACGAGTATAGTCCGGTCCCATGGCGCAGGACAGACTCACCATCGCCAACAACACGATGCTGACGGCATACGACCACATCTTACGGCTCTCCTTCAAAAACAGGTTCTGCTCGATCACCATTGGGAACGTCAGCAGATGTGCCTTTCATTCGTTGCCCCAGCTTCCTAATGAGCACAAAAAATAGCGGCACAAAAAAGATGGCCAAAAAGGTAGCCGCTAGCATTCCCCCGAATACGCCGGTCCCGATGGAATGGCGACTGGCGGCACCCGCTCCAGAGGCCACGACCAGAGGCACCACGCCTAGAATAAAAGCCATGGAAGTCATGATGATCGGACGAAATCGAAGACGGACGGCTTCTAACGCCGACTCGACAAGCGGCATGCCCCCCTGGTAGCGATGATTCGCAAATTCCACGATCAGAATCGCGTTCCGTGCGGCCAACCCAATCAACGTGACTAAGCCGATTTGAAAATAAATGTCATTGCTCAAGCCCCGCATCCACACGGCAGACAAGGCCCCGAAGATGCCGAAGGGCACTGCAAGTATCACGGCAAACGGAACTGACCAGCTCTCGTACAGGGCCGCCAGAACGAGAAAGACCATGAGCAACCCGAAGGCAAAGGCAAAGATGGACTCCGACCCGGTCTTCCGTTCCTGGAAGGAGATCCCGCTCCAATCGATATCGAACCCTTGGGGAATTAAGATCTCCTGAGCCACGCGCTCCAAGGCATCAAGCGCTTCACCTGAACTATATCCCGGAGCCGCGGCACCCAATACGGAAGCGGTATTATATCCATTGAAATGCGTCACGGTGTCCGGCCCACTGGTAAATTCCGTGCTGACCACCGTATCAAGCGGAATCATCGTTGATCCCTTGGTATTCTGCGCCCGCACATAGATTTTTCTGATGTCATCTGGATTCGACCGGAATTCAGGTAAGGCCTCCGTCTGCACCCGATAGACCCGTCCAAACTTGATAAAATCGTTGATATACAAATTGCCAAAATACGCTTGCAACGTATCAAACACCTCGGAGATGGGAACCCCTAAGGCTTTGGCGCGTTCCCGATCTACATGGGCATACAATCGCGGCGCCGTCACGCGAAAACTTGTGCCAATCGCACCAATGGCTGGATCTTGCTGCGCTGTATTGACGAATTCTTGGGTCACGGCAGCAAATTTTTTGAAATCTCCACCGCTAGGATCTTGTAATTGAAGGGAAAATCCACCGGTCGCGCCCAACCCGCGAATGGAAGGGGCATTAAAGGCCAGGATCAAGGCTTCGGGAATTTCCGCAAACTTCTGAAAGGCTTTTCCAATCAAGGCTGTGACGTGCTGGTCAGGTCGAGTGCGATTATCCCAATGATGGAGCGGCACAAACATGGTCGCTTGATTGGCTCCTCGAGTGTTAAAGACAAAATTTTGCCCTGCAAGCGCATCTGTCGAATGCACTTCCGGAACGGAAAGAAAATACTCTTCCACCTTGTGAAGCACTTCAAGGGTTCGTTGCTTTGAAGCACCATCCGGCAATTGAACGATGGAAATAAAATACCCCTGATCTTCTTCGGGCAAAAAGCTTGACGGAAGGGCTTGAAACAGGCCCCCGCTCACAAAGAGGAGCACCCCAAAGATGGCAAGGGACAGGACAGAATGCTTGAGAATTCTGCCAACGCTTCCTACATAGCGATTCTGGGTCCAATCAAATCCCTGATTAAATCTCTTCCAAAACCAGCCCTCCCGTTCCTGCTTCGGCTTAAGAATCAACGCACACAATGCAGGGCTTAAGGTCAGCGCAACGACGCCGGAAAGGACCACAGCCAGGGTAATGGTAATGGCAAATTGTTGGTAGAGTTCACCAGTAATGCCTCCCAAAAAGGCCACGGGCAGAAACACCGCAGCCAGCACCACGACCAGCGCAATGACCGGTCCTGTCACTTCCGACATCGCCAATTTGGCCGCTTCCCTTGGATGACGGCCTTCCTGAATGTGACGGGCGACATTTTCCACAACCACAATGGCATCATCCACGACAATCCCAATGGCCAACACCATCCCGAAAAGAGTCAGAGTATTAATCGAAAATCCGAGAGCCACCATACCCGCAAACGTCCCAATCAGTGACACAGGAACGGCTACCGCTGGGATGACGGTCGCCCGCCAGCTTTGGAGAAAGAGGTAGACGACTAGAATAACCAAGACCAACGCCTCACCCAACGTTTTCACCACTTGTTGAATCGAGACTTCAATAAATCTCGTCGTATCGTACGGAATATCGTATGAAACACCGGCTGGAAAAATAGTAACCAGCTTATTCATCTCTTCCCGGACCCGTTTCACGGTTTCAAGGGCATTGGCTCCTGGCGCAAGAAACGTCAGGAGGAACACATTGGGCTTGCCATTCCACCGTCCCTCGAGATCATAGGACTGCGCGCCAAGTTCGACCCTAGCCACTTCGCCGAGCCGAACCATGGAGCCATCCGGAAAGGCCCTCACAATCATATTTTCGAATTCTTTGGCATCGCTCATTCGTCCCTGAGTAATCACAGGAATGGTCATCTCCGTTCCTTGAGGAGCCGGTTCACGCCCAATCCGTCCAGCTGGAAAATCCCGGTTTTGTTCGCGCACGACATTCGCGATATCAGTGGGCGTCACATCAAGTTGGGCCATTCGGATCGGATCCAGAATCAGCCGCATGGAGTAATTCTGTCCTCCAAAGATCACCGCATCCCCAACTCCAGGAAGCCGTTTGATGGTGTCCACGATCCGCAGGATCGCGAAATTTGAGAGGAAGATCGTATCCTGACGAGGGTCACTGGAACTCAGCGCCACCACCGCCAACAAGTCTGGAGAAACTTTTTTGACGGTGATGCCCTGTCGGACAACCTCTGGCGGAAGCTGTGGCTCGGCCAATCGTTGTCGGTTTTGAGTTTGGACTTGAGCGATATCGACATCTGTCCCAATTTCAAAGGTCAATCGAATCGTCATATGACCATCATTCGTACTCGAAGAATCGTAATACAGGAGATTATCAATTCCTGGAAGTTGCACCTCAATCGGTCGTGCCACGGCCTCAGCCACGACTTCTGCACTGGCTCCAGGGTAATCAGCTTCGATTTGGACGACGGGCGGAGTAATCTCCGGAAATTGGGCGACCGGGAGAATCCGGAGCGATACGAGTCCTACCACCACGATCACAATGGATATGACCGTGGCAAAGATCGGTCGGTCGATAAAGAAATGGGAACTCACGACGTCTCCTGCGTTGTTTCAGGAGGAATAGGATTTTCCTGGCTCGGGCTTTCCGTTGTAGATTTCCCATTCTGGAATGGAACCGGATTGACCTGCACCCCCGGTTGAATACGATGAAACCCTTCCACCACCAACCGTTCTCCCGGTTGGAGACCTTCTTCAATCAACCAGTCACTCCCCTTCCAACTCGTGGCTTGCACCTCACGCACCTCGATCGTTTCGTCAGCACCGACGATATTCACAAAGGTTCCTGTGGGGCCCTGCTGAACGGCACGCTGTGGAATCAAAATCGCATTAGTCCGTATATAGCCCTTGAGACGAATTCTGACGAACTGTCCGGGATAAAAATAGGATTGTCCAGGAGAAAAACCTCCTTCGGGATTGGGAAAGACAAACCTTCCCTGGAGAGTTCCCGTCGCTGCCCGGAGACCGACATCGGCAAAATCCAACTGTCCTTCGTACGGATACACACTCCCATCTGCAAATGTCATGACCCCCCGTAATTGAAAGAGTTCAGGTCTCTGAACTTTTTGTTCAGCCAATTCACGCCGACGCCGCAACAGATAGCTTTCCGGGACCGACACATTCACATACATGGGATCTAACTGATCGATGGTCGTCAACAGATCGGTCTGAGCCGACACTAACCGTCCTTCATAAAACCGGCTACGTCCGATGCGGCCATGGACAGGAGCGGTTACCACGGTGTTTCCCAGATCAAATTTCGACTTCACTAAATCACCCTGCGCAGACTCCAAGGCCGCCTTCGCGGCCAATTGTTCAGCCACCGCATCATCGACATCTTTTTGGCTGACGGCTTGCTCTTCCAGAAGCGGTTTCACTCTTGCCAAGTTCTGGTTGGCCTGAACGAACTTGGCCTGGGCTTGCGTCACTTTGGCTTTGGCACTGAGAAAATCACCTTTAAACGGCACGGGATCAATCAGGTATAATCGATCACCTTTTTTGACGTTGCGGCCTTCGGTAAAAAATACTTCCTTAATGATACCCGTGACCTGTACTCGAATTTCCACCGGACGAAAGGCTTCCGTCTGGCCGATAAACTCAGGTTCATCCGTCACCGTCTGGGTCGTCACCGTCACCACTTCCACGATCGGTGGTGGCGGGTTCGGCGCTGGACCTGTTTCCTGTTTGCACGCTGAGAAGCTCAGGAGAAGACACACCAAGATAGAAATCAACGTTGAAGACGCAGGGGTTCTTACGTCGTGCCTCTGTTTCACTCTATTCATCATGAGGAACCCTGCGATAATTTGCTGCACTGTGTTCTCTTCTTGTCAACACGATCACGACCCACAACACTGGGACTTTTAACCATGATAAAAATCTTCCCGCACAATCTTCCCATGTTCCCAGGTCTGCACGGCCACCTGCTGCATCTTCACGCGATTGCCATCTTTAAACGTAAAATCAAAGGACCATTCCACCGCCGCGTGATCGCCCTCGACGATCACTCTCCCAACTTGCGCACCATGAAACTCATGAACATTGTCGAGAAATTGTATTTCATATTCTCGATTCACCTGTTTCCCGACCCGCTCGTCTGTTCGATTTTCGCTCATGACCACATGGTCGGCATAATACGCATCAAACGTTTCTAGGATTTTTCCGGTTACAATTCCGTCGATGACCGCTTGGACGTGTGGCTTAATACTCATCATTCGTGCTCCTTTTCCTTCATTTTGTCATGATAAAATGGATGATGTGAACTTCTCATAACGTTTCTCGTCCGTGTGGCGCGAAAAGATCCTGGTCTGGACCAAGTGGGACAATGCCAGTGGGATTAATATCATCATGGGTGATGTAGTAATGACGCTTGATATGATCGAAATTCACGGTTTCAGCAATTCCCTCTTGCTGATAGAGGTCTTTGAGATACCCAAATAGATTCGGGTAATCGACGATGCGCCGAAGATTGCATTTAAAATGTCCATGATAGACCGCATCGAAGCGAATTAAGGTGACGAAGAACCGCCAATCAGTTTCGACGATCTGTTGACCAAAGAGATAGCGCTGAGTGGAGAGTCGTCGTTCCATCTGGTCCAACGCGTCAAAAAGCTCATTTACGGCTTGTTCATAGGCGGCTTGGGTTGTCGCAAAACCGGCGCGATACACCCCATTATTCACCTGTTCATACATAAAGGCGTTGAGCTCATCAATTTCCGTCCTCAAATCATTGGGATACAAATCGAGTGGACTGTCGGTGAAACGATGGAATGCCTGATTGAGCATACGCATGATATCGTCATCAGAGTTACTGACTATTCTTTTCGTGTCCCTATCCCACAACACCGGCACAGTGACACGTGCCTGGTAGCGTGGATCAGTGGCTCTATACGCCTCACTGAGAAACTGAAACCCATTGACTGGATCTGCGGTCTGCCCCGGTCCATCTCGAAAGACCCATCCTCGATCATCCCGAATGGGATCGACCGCCGTCATCCCCACTACCTGTTCTAAGTGTTTCAGCCTTCGAACAATAATGGTTCGATGCGCCCACGGACAGGCCCATGAGACATACAGATGATAGCGTCCTTTAGCCGCAGGGTAGGCGGAGCTCCCATCATCCGTTATCCAACTTCGAAACGCATCTTCTTGACGATCATATTCGCCCCCTGCCGTTTGTTCTTCCGGAAACTGTGCTTGCGTCATGATCGAACCTGTTCTTGCCAAATAAACGTTCCTCGCCTGAGATCCGATAATGCCTGTTGAATTTCCTCCTTCGTGTTCATGACAAACGGCCCATAGCGGGCAATCGGTTCATGCAGAGGCTGTGCAGAAATAAGCAACAACCGGACCGGCTCTTCTCCAGTCACGATCTGCACGACATCCCCATCCTCCCACACAACCAGGGCTGGCTTGGCAACCCATTGCTGGGCTCCGCGTTCATCCCCCACAAAAGCCGCACGTCCTTCGAACACATAGGCAAAGGCCGTATGCCCCTGTGCAACTGCATGTGTGAAGGTCGTGCCTGCAGGTATGCGCACATCCAGATAAGTGGGCTTGGCCGCAATACCCGTCACTGCTCCTTCGGTTCCAGCCACGAGTCCGGCAATCACCCGAATAGTGGCCCCATCCTCGGTGATGATTTCCGGAATCGTGTGGGACGGGATATCTTGATAGCGCGGCTGGGTCATCTTGAGTTGCGCCGGAAGATTGACCCACAGTTGAAAGCCACCATTGCCTTCCGGACGGACCTGGGGCATTTCCTCATGCAGAATGCCCCCGCCTGCCGTCATCCATTGCACATCACCCGCTCCGATGCTCCCGGCGTTGCCCAGCGTGTCCCGATGATGCACTTCTCCAGTCAACATATAGGTCACGGTTTCAATGCCGCGATGGGGGTGCATGGGAAACCCGGCTTCATAGTCCTCCGCTTTTGGTGACCCAAAATGATCAAAGAGCAGGAAGGGATCAAGATAATTCAATTGCTCTCCTCCCAGACTTCGCTTCAGCCGTACACCGGCTCCTTCAATCACCGGTACCGGTTCAATGATCGTGCGTATTGTTCTCATGGTATTGTTCATGATGATGGCCTCCTACCTCACTCACGTCATCAAGACCCTTCATGTGCATGCATTTTTTAGACAGAAGGGCTATTGGCCCCAAACGTGATTCCGATATCCTGGACCTCCCGATACGGCAACAACCAAACCAGTGACTCATCTTGGAGATCACCCACCTGAATACGGTTGCCCCATGGATCCCGAAAATCACAACGGAAATCTGGATGTACCTCTAGCCCATATTTTTTAGTAAGCTTTTCTCGAACTTCCTTAATTTGCGCGTCATCCCTGACCATGATTCCAAAATGCTTGCTTCGGTCAGGTTGCAACTCTTTCACTTCAAAAATGGCCAGAAATTGGTGCTCACCAAGCTTACACCACGCCGCCCCTTCACCCCCACGTAACATTTCTAGATTAAAGACATCAGCATAAAACTCAACCGCTTTTTTCGCATCATCCACTTCGATCACCACATGATTCGCACCATACACTTGAACAGCCATCACTTCTTCTCCTTTCACAGAATGTCCAAATGAGCAGAGGCCAAACGTTTCCCATCCTTTACCGCTCACTAAATATTAAGCGCCTTTATGGGCGCTAACACTGCCTTGGGATCTTTCCTCCAATCAATTTCCGGATCATCAACATACAACTCAACTTCATTGCCATCCGGATCTTTCACATACAAACTTTGGGAGACCGTATGATCACTCATGCCCAAAATCGGGATACCTCTTTGTTCAAGTTCATATTTTGCCGCACGTAACGCTTCAAGACTGTCTCCGATTTTGATACCAATGTGATACAACCCGAGTCTCACCCCAGTTGGTGAAGCCGGGGCTTCTCCCACTTCAATCAGGAGAATTTCATGATGCGTTCGCCCCGACGTCAAGGCGACAGCTTTCCCCCCGAATGTCCTCCCTATTTCTTGAAACCCCACCATATCTCGATAAAACAGCAGCGATCGTTCAAGATCTTTGACATACCAGACGACATGTCCTAAATAGTGGGCCTGCATGGCGGTCGATCCTTCCCTTCTGCTCTTTCCCGATACTTCACTTATGATAACCATACGTGGGGCTTCGTTTGAGGCCTACACGTTCTGACCTTTCGGCCTTTTCATGGCCCTCAAAACCTGGGCTTTTGGTGCCTGCGACACACGCGAATCCGTCGATGGATTCTTCATACGCACAGAACCTGTGGTTGGCCCGTTCTCCGCCTCATTAAAACTATCGCGAAGCTGACACAGTAAACGTTTAACGACATCCACTTCACTCGGCTTTAAGGCCTGAACAAAAAACGGCTTCATATAGTCCGCATGGACCGGAAAAACTTGATCAAAAATGGCTTGTCCTTTTGGAGTCAATTGAATGTTGGTGGATCGTCGATCCCCATCGACGGATTCGCGTTGGAGAAGCCCCCGTCTCTCTAGACGATCAAGCACCCCCGTTAACGTTCCCTTCGTCGTCAAGGTTTTTTCAGATAGTTGGCCACAGGTCAGTCCCTCCGTCCCTTCCAGTTCGGCAATCACATCAAACTGCCCAGGCGTAAGGCCCAAAGATTGAATATGCCGATTGCCTACCCGGTAAAAGGCGAGGTAGGCCTCAACCAACGGTCGCAGAAGACTTAAATAGGGATCATCCTGATAATCACGTATGGACATTGGCACTCCTTGATCGATTAACCACTTGGCCATTTCATACTAGCAAATATAGTCCTAACTAGTATCTTTAGCAAGCTCGTTTTTCCGTTCACTCGATCACATGGATTGACCCTCATTCCTAAGCCTTTGACCCCGCCCCTTATTCCATCTTTAGCCTATGCCCTTTCTGAAGGCCTTTCACTGAGTCTGTAGGCCGTTTCCTTCATCACTCTTTTTTATTGAAAGGCGATTTCATGTCTAACTGTCTATTTCATATGGATTTTTTTGTGATATTCATTCCTGGAATACCCTTTGCATTTCGTCTAGATAGACACGGTTTTCCTCAAAAATCCAGGAGGTGTCGCATGAAGCACGAAATAAAAATCAGTCTGTTCTTGGGTGTGCTTAGCGTAGCCCCGCTGCATTCTGTTCTAGGCGGTGAACCAATGAAGGATCTTCCAGGGAATACCAAAGAAACCACCACCGGCTCCCTAGAGCCCTATGCCCTAGAAGGAAAGCTTCTGAATGTCGACGGGGAATTTTGGGTGATGGAGGATAGATCAGGGAATCAACACCGGCTTCATATTGGGGCCGAAACCACCTTGCCCCAGGCCTCCAAGCAACCCGGAGATTCGATTCATGCGGTCATCAACCAAGATGGGCAGGCGCTCATCATTCGATAACTGAGACATCCACGGCGGAGGGACTGGTCTTAAGGAAGCTATGATTCCGACCGCACCCGGGATCTGGTTTCCCATCAGCCACCTTCCCAATGGTCCCTCCGCCACCATTTTTTGACAAGCCCTCACTGAGGACATACCCATCATGGATATTTTTAGTCTCACTCAACCATCCACCTCGGCAACAAGCACAGCTCTTCGCCCTGAAACGATTTTAGTCGTTGATGACGACGACCTTCATCGATCCTGCCTCAAAGAATTTCTTGAACGACGCGGTTATATCTGCTTGGAAGCGACAAACGGAGTACACGGGCTGGAGATACTGCGAAGCCAATCCGTCTCAATCATTATCACCGACAACAACATGCCGGAAATGGATGGGTTAACCTTTATCGAAGAGGTGAAACACGAATTTTCTGACGAGTTCCTGCCTATTTTCTTGATGACGGCGGAGGTTTCCAACTCTGTTCGCCTTCGCGCCTTCAAGAATGGCGTCTACCGCGTGTTCGAAAAACCTCTCGATTTCCAAGAAATCTGTTATGCCGTAGATTGGGTCGCCAAATTTGACCTGCACGCCCCCCTGGCCAAAAGATCGTCGGCCTTATAAATCTGGCCAGTTGAAAAAAGCCGCCAGCGGCATTCTCGCCAGTTTCCGTACTCACGTATTACCAATGCGCTCCGCGCAAAAAACTGGCTACGGCCTTGCTGGGCGTGTTTTTTAAACAAGCCCGTCGCGTCTGGTCTACTTCAGTAAATGTGCCCTTCGACGTCGGTATTATTCAACACTCCCCCTATTCTCTTATGTCGTGACACATGGACGATTAATCATAAGCCCGTGTCTCGTCTCTATCGAGCGGAGGGTTTGGCGATTCGACAGAAATCCCCCAAGGGCCCCGTCTGGGCCATAATTAGGAGGATCGCCTAGAGTCCAACACGTTGAATGTCTGCTGGCCATAGATTTTTTGCACGATCAATTCGTTGACAACCAGCTGGTCAAAATCTTGACCGTCATTGATAGACACAGCACAGTCTGTCCGGTCATAGGAGTAGGCAGAAGATTTCGTGAGGGAGATGTGCTAGAAGCTCTGAAGCACACAAAACGGCAGCATGGAAAGCTGAAACGTATTCGAGTAGATAATGGGCCAGAATTCATCTCACGCAATCTTGATTTGTGGGGGTACCAGCGGGGGATAGCATGGGATTTTCCCCGACCAGGAACACCCACGGACAATGCGTTCCGACAAGAATGTCTCAACCAGCATGGGTTTGTAACAATTCATGAGGCCCAGGCCATGATTGAAGGGTGGCTAGTCGAATGTAATCAAGCACGCCCACATAGGGCGCTAGGAGATCTCACCCCTACGGAATTTTCTCAACAAGCCTATAGAACCCTCTGCAAAAGTCATCTGCATTGAGGCTCTTTGGCGCTCGGCTCGTTTTTTTTTAACGTTCTTCTGCTCTTGCGTTCCCTTTTGCTTCGTCCTTGCTGCCCTATTCGGGTCTTGTCAGTGCCCCTCATGGGGGGCTTGCCTTTTTTAGGTCTCCGCGAGCAGGGCTCGCCGGCAGAAAAAGATGTTTCACAGCGCACACAACGTCGTAAACTGCGACGCGTTTTTAGCCAGGCCTTTATACCGGAGCTTCCGGTGCCCCCACAGATGCTTGATCACTCGGAAGGGATGCTCGACCTTAGCTCGGATGCTCGAATGCCGGCGATTGCGTTTCTTTTGCGATGAGGACAAGGGATGCTTGCGGTACCCGCGGTCCGAAAGCCCATAATAGAAGCCGTCCTGCCGAGCTTGGCGTTTGTCTGCTTGTTTGGTATACGCGCTGACGCCAAATAGCGCCTGTTCTTCCCCGTGTTGCAACTCCTCTAATAGCTGGCTGTCATGCATCTTGGCCGTCGTAAATTCCGTCGAATGAATAATCGGCTGTCCTTGCGCTTGCACGCCGATATGCCCTTTGGCCACAAAGTGCCATGTGTTGTTCTTGCGGGTCGAACTCATCTCGGGGTTCCGTCCCTTTCGACTGTTGTGCTTGCTCACGGGGGCCGCTAACAAGGTGGCGTCCACAATTGTTCCCGCTTTGAGCACCAGCCCATGCGAGTCTCAGTGCGCATTCACGGCGGCCAGAATTTTTTGTGACAGCCCATGTTCTTCCAAGAGATGCCGAAACCGGCAGATGCTGCTCTCATCAGGAATCACGCCCCCAAAACAATCAAACTCCAGAAAGGTCTGAAAACTCAGGCGGTCATAGAGGGCTTCTTCCATCAGAGGATCACTTAAATTATGCCAGAGTTGGAGAAAATGAATGCGCAGCATCACCCGCAACTCATGAGGCGGACGCCCGCCGGTGCTTTTATAATGCGGCTCAATGACCGTTTCCAATTGCTGCCACGGCACGACTTGATCCATCTCGTTCAGAAAGCGCTCAACCCGTAATTTCTTCGTTTTCATTGTGTACCTCATGGTGGTTGGCATGAGCACTATTCTACCTAATTCTGATACTTTTGCAGAGGGTTCTATAGATCAAATCCATCGACAAACAAAACGGGAGAATTTCTCACAATGACTGGTCCAATAATAGGGGCAAGTTCAAAATCGGATAATCCTAGCTCGAACGCCGGTCTAGTTTTGACGGGACAGGTCAAATTCTGAAATTTTGACAGAGCTTGAGGTCCGAGCACCCATACCAAAAAATATAACACTCTCTAGAGTATGGTATTTCTGATCATGAAAGGGGTTCATTTCATTAGGGCAATGCTTCGCGTAGCCGTTCCAATACGAAGTCATAGGGCTCGAACGGCCCTGCCATCGGCACTTGCACGAGGGCCTCATGCGAGATCGTTACTTGGCAAACTTGGAAGGCTGACAAGCCTGCCGTCGGATTCAGCGGGGTTACCCAGGACTCAGCTTTGGATGTGACTGCATAAGCCTCAATTGGGATTTTGTCCGGTCCATCAGTAAGAACGTGCCATTGCCAGAACCTGGCGTTCTCTCGCATCGCCGCTTGCGGTAACCGTAAAGCTTTCAGAAGTCCAACATGAAAGTTACTCAGTCGGCACTTCGGGAGATCATG
>JAOUQB010000152.1 GCA_029879555.1 Nitrospirota bacterium
TTCCCTTCCGAAAAATTATCAACACCCCCCGATTTTTTCGTTGCCAGGTAACCTCTATGTGCCATGCTAAACGCCATATGTTGGGTATGGCTGGATATCAGTCGATATTGATGGCTTTCACTGTAACCCTTGTCCTCGCTTCGAGACCAAACCCTGCAGAGAAAGAGAGAATTCAGGATGGGAACAACCAATCAGGTCGCTTCGCTAAGCACAGTCTTCATCGAGAGGGAAATGCGTTTACGAGGGATATCAACTTCCAACACGGTGACTTTGACCTGTTGATTCACCTGGACGACGGTATTGGGATCGCTGATAAAGCGATTGGCAAGCTGACTGATATGGACGAGGCCATCCTGATGCACGCCAATATCCACGAACGCCCCAAAGGCTGTCACATTGGTCACGACACCGGTCAAGATCATGCCCGGTGTGACCTGCTCAATCGATTGGACCCCTTCATCAAATTGTACGGCTTCAAATTGTTGACGCGGATCACGACCGGGTTTGGCCAATTCAGTCAGAATATCCGTGAGCGTCGGCTTACCGACTTCTTCTGTGATATATCGATTCAGATCGATGGACCGTTGTCGCTCAGGGTCTTTCATCAACTCCTTCACGGTGCAGCCGAGATCTTTGGCCATGGCGTGAACGACGGGATACCGCTCAGGATGGACGGCGCTTGCATCCAACGGATGTTCGCCATTCGTGATGCGTAAAAATCCGGCGGCTTGCTCAAACGCTTTGGCTCCCAGTCGAGGGACTTTTTTTAAGGCCGTTCGGCTGGCAAACGGACCATGTTCCTGTCGATAGGCCACAATGTTGGTGGCAAGCTGTGGCCCCACACCCGAGACAGCGGTGAGCAATTGCGGACTGGCCATATTGAGGTCCACCCCTACCCGATTCACACAACTGATGACGACATCCTGGAGTCGCTGTTTCAAGATGCTTTGATCCACATCATGTTGGTACTGCCCCACTCCAATGGCCTTCGGATCGATTTTTACCAGTTCCGCTAACGGATCCATGAGTCGCCGTCCAATCGAGACGGCACCCCGCACCGTGACATCCTGATCAGGAAATTCCTCTCGTGCCACTGGTGATGCCGAATACACGGAAGCCCCGCTTTCGTTCACCATGACAATGGCAATAGCTGGGGGCAACGTTAACGCCCGAACAAACGTTTCGGTTTCTCTGCCCGCCGTCCCGTTGCCAATGGCAATCGCTTCAATGTGGAAACGCTGACATAACTCGGTCACCGTGTCCCCTGCCTTCGCGGCGCCTCCTGGACCTTGATTGGGATAGATCACATCTGTATGACGCAAATGACCTTGTTTATCCAGACAGACCACCTTGCATCCTGTGCGAAATCCGGGATCAATGGCCAACACGGCCTTTTGGCCCAAGGGCGGTGCCATGAGCAATTGTTGGATGTTTTGTGCAAACACATCGATGGCTATCTGATCGGCTTTGGCTTTAGTCTGCAGACGGGTTTCCGTTTCCATCGAAAGCGACAACAATCTGGTGAAACAATCTTGAATGGCTCGCGTCACCTGATCCGATGCTGATCCATTTCCTTTTACAAACACGCGAGACAGCAGTGCCAGAGCTGCCGCTTCGGGCACGACCACCCGAAAGGAGAGGAAGCCTTCTTGCTCACCCCGGCGCATGGCCAGCACACGATGGGAAGGGGCGTTCGCAACAGGTTCTTCCCATTCGGCATAATCTCGATACTTGCTCCCCTGCACATCTTTCCCACGCACGCCTGCGGTCTTAAATAGACCTTGTTCCATAAACAGGGTCCGCATAGATGCGCGGGCCTGCTGATCTTCATTCACCCATTCAGCCATGATATCCCGAGCGCCAGCCAGCGCATCCTCCACTGACTCCACTCCCTGTTCTGAATTGAGGAATTTCTGTGCTTCAGCGATCACATCCAATTGTGCATTCTGCTCCCAGATGGCTTGGGCCAACGGCTCCAACCCGCGTTCTTTGGCGATCATGGCCCTCGTGCGTCGCTTGGGGCGATACGGGAGATACAGGTCTTCAAGCTCCATCATCGTGGCCGCCGCGTCAATCTGCCCTTGTAGCCCGTCAGTGAGTTTCCCTTGTTCTTCGAGAGACGCCAGAATGGCCGTCCGCCGTTTGTCTAGTTCTCGTAGTTGGGCCACTCGATCTCGGATGGATGTGATCACGACCTCATCCAACCCACCCGTCACCTCTTTCCGATAGCGGGCAAGAAACGGCACCGTCGCACCGTCATCCAACAGCTCCACCGTCGCCGTCACCTGGTTAACGGCAATACCCAATTCCGAGGCTAAGGTCTTGTCATGAAATTCTGATTTCATTGGCGCAAATTCATGTCCAGAAATGGCAAGTTGTTTTGCTATATCCAACCATTGCTTACCTTACCTTCAATTCCTTGAAGGAAAAACTCCTTGCAACGCAATACAAAACCGTATACCCAAAAATGGTTGCATAGTATTATGCGGACGACTACTCCCAGTTGTACCAATAGCTGTGGCATGCATCGGGGTCAGAGCGTTGGCTGCGGACGGAACATACATCCGACTCTTTCGACTTTGATTGGCTAATAGATTGCCCGTCGGAGAGGATTGATTGGCCCCTTCCTTCGAGGCATTCAGTACATGTTGATGCTGAGGCATTTCAGGAATGTTCAAGGCATGATTTTCTTCACCACCTTTACTCCCTTGTCTCCTATCCGTTAATCCCGATCCCTGCCCAACATGCAGAGGCACTCTTCCACGCATATCCGGCAATCCCAGAGTCGTTCGCCCGTCTCCTCCATAGGTGGTACCGAGAAGGGAAAAGAGCGCTTGATTTTGATTGATGGGGAGTAATTGGCCATCCGCATTCGCCCATCCTCGTGGACAAAAATTGGCACCCGTCATCATAATTTCTCCGATAAAGGGTTCTGCCGCTGCTAGGGCTATCGATGGGGCTCCCAAAAGAATGGCCACCACCATTCCTCGTACCATTGACTTGAGGTTTTTCATGATAGATTCCTCCTCTTTAGGTTGAGAAAATCCGACTTCATTGAACAGGATTTCCGCGAGACCATCCTGCTTGTATCAGGCCCGCTCCTACCAAACAATTTCTATTCAAGTAAAAAATCAAAATCTTGTTGCGTGAGAGAAGTTCCTCCTCCTCCATGGGCCGCTCCTTCTAACACGGCATGATAGAGTTCCATTTTTTGTTGCTTGAGCGCCATCATCTTTTCTTCAATCGTATGCCGCATGAGCAACCGCATGATCGAGACTTTCTGCTTTTGGCCGATGCGATGCGCACGATCCGACGCCTGATTTTCGACCGCAGGATTCCACCACGGGTCCAAGTGAAAGACATATGAGGCTTTCGTCAGATTGAGTCCCTGCCCACCGGCTTTGAGGCTGAGTAAAAAAACAATTGGCTCTTTCGAGTCTTGAAATTCCTGGACAATTTTTTTTCGTGTGGCGGTGGGGGTCGACCCATCAAGTCGCACATAGGGAATATGATGCGCACGAAATTCTTGCTCGACCAGATCCAGGTATGAGGTAAATTGCGAAAAAACCAATGCACTATGTCCCTCGTCCATGAGCTCCTGAAGCCGCTCCACGACACACCCCAACTTGGGAGACGTGTCTGTACTGTCTTTCTGCAGGAGTTGGGGCGACAGGCAGATTTGCCGTAGCTTTAAGATGGCCGTCAACGCAATGATCCGGGCTTGTGACGCCGTTTTGGTGCGATAGGCCGACGCAATAGAAGACCGAATGGTGGCCACAGTCTGTTGGTACAGAGCTTTCTGACGATCCGTGAGTTCTAAATAGATATCGGTTTCCGTTTTGGGAGGAAGCTCTTTCAGGATTTGTGCCTTCGTGCGACGAAGGACAAATGGCCTGGTTCGTTGCATAATGGTATTGAGCAAGTCCGGGCCCGGCGTTTTCAGCTTCCCTTTGATACTGTCGTACTCCCCGAGCAATCCTGGCACACACAGATCCATGAGGGAATAGTATTCCCCCACATGGTTCTCCAATGGCGTCCCGGTCATGACGCATTTGAAATGCCCTTTGAGTCGTCGAGCCGCACCCGTCGTGCCCGCCACAATATTTTTAACCGCCTGCGCTTCATCAAACAAAATCACATGGAACATCATGTGTTCAAGGACGTCTATATCCCGGCGCACTAATCCATAGGTGGTCAGCACGACATCCGCATGCGCAAAGTCGTTCTGACGTTCTTTTCCAATATAGGTGTGTACCGTTAAGTTTGGATAGAAACGTGCAATTTCTTGTTCCCAATTAAACAGGAGACTTGGCGGCAGCACGACTAAATGGGGACCATCATTCCGCCCAGGGGATTGAATGATTCCTTCATGGATGCCCGCAAGCAAACTGATGGCTTGAATGGTTTTGCCCAAACCCATATCGTCCGCCAGGCAGGCTCCCAACCGATGCTGATACAAAAACCCCAGCCAACGATAGCCTTCTTGCTGATACGGGCGCAGCGTGGCTTTGAGCGCTTTGGGCAAGGGCCGGGGTTCAATCCGCTCGAAATTGAGGAGGCGTTCCACTAACGCTTCATCATCAGGCGGGAGCATGACCCTGACCCCCCGCTTACGTAGCGCCACCCAATCCAAAATCTGCAATTTCGGCACTTGCACGACGACGGGTTTTTTCTCGTCCGTATTTTTGCTTGACTTCGAGGCAGATAAGGCCGTGAAGGCACGTAGAATTTCCTGGGTGTTCTGATCTACAATGCGCACCTGGCCATCGACTTCCATGATGCCACCGCGTTCCAAAATCGTCTGAATTTCTTGCGCCTCAAGACGCACGCCATCACACATGATTTCCGGGCGAAGCTCAAACCAATCAATGGTCGGCGGCCGCCGGGCATCGACGGAACAATCCCATTGCCCTGTCGCTACGGGCTTGTCTTGAAAAAAGAGTTCGATGCCCGCCTCTGCCGTTTTAGCGTAACATTCCGGCAACCCGGCAAATAGCGCAGCCTGCGAAAGAGGCATCGCCTCGTGCCCACTCATGTGTTCAAATATTTGCGGCCCCCAAATTTCATACGGGATAGCATACAATTGCGCTTCCTTCGCCCAATCGTTGGGGACCACACACCAGTGGCCCTCATGCACGAGTAACCGTACCGTCTTTTCTAACAGTGGCGCCGAAAAAAATTGGAGAATTTCTTCCGCTTCCGCTTTAATGCGAAACGGGCGAAACTCTTCCTGACGCAAACAGGCTTTGATGAGCTTTTTCCCTTCCGCCGCCGTTTTCGCACGACAAAGTTGGAAGAACGTGTCGTACAGTGCCGACCGTCGTTTTTTCGTTCGTAGGCCAGCTGCCACCGAAGTCCCCTTCTCCAGAAATGGAAAGAGACTAAAAACCTGCTCACTTGTCCCGCTAAAGCTGGTTCCTTGCCAACATTCCGCAACCAGGGACGCGGTATTGGGTTCGAGGAGGGGACCCTCCACGACCCAGGCTTCTGGCATCACGGTCAGGCGATATCGTTTGAGCGGGAAATTTTCTGCGAGGTCAGCTTGGGCAAGAGCCACATCCTGTCCCTCAATCTTGAATTGGACGGTCCTACATATACGAGACACATCTTGCGTCGGAAGATCAATTTGTAAACTGGCAAACTCGTTAAGTGGGATTGCGATGATTGGCCGCGTATCCTTCCAGGGTTCATGTTCAGGGTCTCGAAAGGAGGGCGCTCCTCGTTTTCCCATCCCTGATTTCAGAAATTTTTGCGAAGAGATTTCCTCTCGTCCATAGTAATGTTCTACCACCAGATCATAAAGAGCCCATCCCTGAGCATCATCTAATGGCGCCAGTTTGTACGAATCGAGATCGACCACCATCCCCATAAATACCTGTGCATGCTCTTGAGCTACACCAAAACGAAAACTCCGTGCGGCGACCGTCACTTCCTCTCCGTGAACATCCAATTCTGTTTTTATGGTGTAGGTCATTGATGGCGCCCACTCCACCAAGGTTCGCCCCTGCGAAGATTCGAAATAAATGGGAAAGGCCTGTCCATGATGTTTCAGGAAATCTCGAAGGGCATCTTGGACCGACCAGGCTGGATCCTGAGTCGCCCGCAAGAGGATGGCTAATTCCGTCGGCATCCCTAAAAATGTCTGGCAGACATTCCCATGATTGGTGATGGCAATACCGCCTTGCCCCTGACGATCGATCAAGGTCACTTCAAACCGTGGAAGCGCGAGGGCAGATTCCGGCACCGATTGAGAGGCTGAAGCCCCTTGCAACAATTGTTGGGAAAGCTCTTCCTGGCTGGTCTTTCGGGTGATGGCCACCCGAAACGCATCCGGCACTAAGAGATTGACCGTCGTCAACAACGCACAAAT
>JAOUQB010000153.1 GCA_029879555.1 Nitrospirota bacterium
CCTGTGGATAGCCAGGCTGCGCATAGGGATCGTTGGGATAGCCAGGTTGGGCCGGCTGTTGGCCATAGGGATCCTGCGGATAGCCTGGCTGGGCATACGGGTCGTTGGGATAGCCAGGTTGGGCCGGTGGTTGCCCATTTGGGTTTTGGTTGTTCGGGTTGGGTACCCGAAGAGCTTGGAGTAGCTGGCTCAGGTCTTGTTCGTATTTGCTGGTGTAGTTTCCTGCAGCGGTGGCAATCAGGTTTTTGCCAAATTTGAGGGCAATATCCAGAGCACTGTCCCAAAACCCGGCCTGTGTGGTTAACGGAAAAATCAGGAGGCCTCCCAATATGAGGCCAAGGACTTGTCCCTTTTTTGGGGAGAGAGACTTGAATGCTCTATGTAGAGTCTTTTGCATGGGTTTCATTCTAGGTTTTCATGATTTAAAAGGGCAAATGATTTGGTTTGAGTCTGTTTCGGTGTCGGCACCTTTTCTGTGGTCCACGACGATTATGAATGTGATGGGGGATTGTGGCCTCCCAACGTGTTGATGTGGTTGTTATGCAGTCAGTCGGAGGGACGTGGGAAATGGTTCAAGGGTTGAGGGGCGCGGCCCTTTGTACCAAATTGGTCTGTTGGCGAAGTTCCGCGAGGAAGGTATTCAGCGTCATCGTGCCCTGTTGAGCAATGGCTAGAGTATAGGTGCCATCTGCTGAAGGTCCATCGATAATCCTCGCTTGTATTGTCTGGAGAAATTCTCGAATGTGTTGCTCTTGGGCGTGAGCCTGAAAGCCAACTCTGACTTTGAGGACAGACCCTTGGGGGGGCGCTTGTGGAATGCCCCGCTCAATGATCGGCCCGGTTTCCTGGTGGTGCTGTCCTCCTGGTGTTCCCATGAGGGAAAGGAGCAGGAAGGTTTGTCCGACAATGAGTACGGAGGCCAAGGCTGGAACCCATTGCACTTCAAACAGCGAACGGAAGGCAGATTCTACCGTTTCCCACCATGAAGGAGCGATGGGTTGAGGGATCCTTTGGGTTTGGACCTGTTTTTCCTGTTCGATTCGACGCATGAGGGTGGAAAACGCGGCTGGGGATGGTCCAGGGCGTTGGGCGATACTATTTTTGATGGCGGCTTGCATGGCAGTCACCTCCTGCAGTTCTTGTTGGCACGTGACGCAGGTTTTGAGATGGGTCGCGACCTGCTGTTCTTCCTCAGTTGGAAGCGTTCGATTCACATAGTTCGGAAGCAGCATGGCTTCGGTATGAATGGATTCTTCGGGTTCCATGGGTCTTGTTCCTACAATATGTCCTCGGTTACGCCGTGGTGTTGAAGGGTTTTCTTGAGCTGTTGTTTGGCATAGTAGACCCTGGTCTTCACGGTATTGACTGGGATACCCAGCACTTCGGAAATTTCTGGATAGGATTGACCTTCATAAAAGGCCATATGGAGGATTTCCCGGTGGTCGGCCGAAAGGTTTATCATCGCTCGATTTGTGAGTTCAGCCAGCCGATTCTTATTCGTGTCTTCAAACGGACCATCTTTTGGATCGGGCGATTCCATGATATCGTCAATGGGAATGCCTCCCCGTTGTTGGCTCGTCACTTTCCGTAAGCCGTCAACCGCTTTATGATGGGCAATCCCGAATATCCAGGTAGAGACTTTGGATTGCCCTTGGAAGGTGGTCAGCCCTTTCCAGACTGCTAACATGACTTCCACCAGAATTTCCTCCGCGAGGGTGGCATCATTGACCACCGTCATCAAGTAGTGAAAGACCCGCTTTTCATACCGTTGGTATAACGCTTCAAAGGCTTGCTGGTTATCAGGGACGCAGGCCTTAAGGAGGTCAAGGTCCGTCGCGTCTTGCCAGTAAGTCGCATCCATGGCGCTAGAAGTTCAATCTGCGGAAAAAGGGGCGAAGATTCATCATCGCTATGTCATGAGGGTATCCGGTCAGACCGTTGATTTTCCTAGCATAGGTCAGGAAAAAGGACAAGACAAGCGCATTGTGCCTCAATCATTGGTGTCATCATGAGAGAAATCCCCACCCCATGACGTGGAGGAAGGGTTGAATAAAGACATTTGAACCTTTTTGGGGATGCTTCAGACATACCTGACAACACAAGGTTGAGTGAGGAAACCAAGCAAGATAGACTATTCACCAATAATTGTTCGATTTGAATACGAGGGTCATCATGAAAACACACAACATTCGCTCCAACGTTCTCCTTCTTTTGATTCTTTTTGCTTTTTTAGGTCAGACCTTGATGGCAGCTCTCGTACCGGCTTTTGGGGCGGTGCCGAATGCTTCTGTCAAACGGGCTCTCCTCATTGGGATTGGAAAGTATGAAGTGCTTCCCAGGCTGCCTGGGTCTAAGAATGATATTGATTTAGTCCATCAGGTCTTAATGTCCCGCTATGGGTTTTCGGACCACAACATCCATGTGGTCCGAGATGAAGCTGCCACCAGAGTTGGAATCCTCTCTGCGTTAAACAACATCGTCCAAGAAGCCGGACCGAATGATGTGGTCTATATTCATTACTCCGGGCATGGCTCGCAAGTGGAGGATTTGAATGGTGATGAACCCGATGACAAATTGGATGAAACCATTGTGCCCCAAGATGGTCGCACCGAAGGGGTGGCTGATATTACGGATGATGAATTAGAGGCGATCCTTGCCCAACTCAAAACTTCACAAGCGGTCGTGGTGTTAGATTCCTGCCACTCTGGGACGGCGACCCGAGGATTAGAGGTGCGGGTGCGGTCGGTTCCAACTGATGATCGCGTGGCCTTGTATAAAAAAGGTGGCGTACTCACTCGCGCGATCGTTCCGCTGAACAAGCATGCCTATGTGCTCTTTAGTGGCGCGGCGTCACATGAAGAGGCCTTGGACGGACCGGTTGATGGTCGATATCACGGATTCTTTACCCATTCATTATTTAAGAGCTTGCAGTCTGCGCCGACTGGTGCCTCGACACGGGAAATCTTTGCTGGTGCCAAAAGCGAGCTCAAGCGAATCCAGAATCAGTTTGGCCGAACGAGTATGCCTGAACCACAATTAGAAGCCTCCAAGGCCAGAATTGAGCAACCATTCTTTGCCCTCAACAGCCAAGCAGGAGCCACAACCCCAACCGAGTCCGAGTCGGCACGCCGTTCATGGGTAACGGTTCAGGCTCAGAAGGGGGCCGATTATCTCTTGGTAAACGCAGTAGCGCTCGGCGCCGATCCCGGTTCAGTGTGGGCTATTTATTCTGATGGAGAAACCGCATTCGATCCTGCAAAGGCGGAAAGCTTTGCGGTGGTGAAATCAGTGCAGGAAGGTCATGCGATTGCCAAGGTTTCTGGAGGTTCAGCAGCCATGACAGGCCAGGGACGAGCGATCATGATTGCTCCGGCCCCTCAATCCCAGCGCATTCCGGTTCGTCTTCTGAATGTGTCGTCAGAGCAGGCGAATGATCTTAAGCGGGCCTTACAACAGAAGCTGGGAGAAATTGAATTTGTCGGCGACGAACAGTTCGCGCGATTCCTTGTTGATGCTAAAGACAATAGGTGGCATGTCTATAGTGCCGATGGTGAAAAGAAAATTTTGTCTCTGCCGATTTCTGCGAATCCCAAGGCGCTTGATCCGATGGCTCAAGTGCTCGTGCAATCTCGCAATGCCTCGCAATTGTTAGCCCTCGAGAATCCTGCCAGTCAAATTAATTTGGATGTGAGTGTGGTGCGAGTGGGAGAACGGGGGATTGCCGTTGTGAGCGACCGAATGGACGCCCCGGTGTATCATATCCGCCGTGCTCGTGAAGCCCGGTCCCTCTCAAACAGTTTGCAATTGGAAATCACCACGGATACGGATTGTTACATTACCATTGTGGATGTGGATGCGGAGGGAAATGTGAATGTGTTATTTCCCAATCCCTATCAAAATCAACGGTTCTATGCCGATGGGTTTGTTCGGGCCGGTCGTTCCATTCTTTTGCCGGATTCCTTGAATGCGGGTAATCGCGCGGGCTTTCATTGGGACTACGCGAACCCTCCAGGGGTCGATACGATTCGGGTTTTTGCCAGCACGGATCGCCAACTGACCACTCGCATACGGGAGTCAGTGGGTTCCTCAGGACAATCTGATTTGAACCAAGGGGTGCTTGTCGGGAAGCCGCTAGCTCGGTTAGTCAGTCTGAGGAATGAGTTGATTGGTGGGATGACGCGTGGGCTTATTACGGTATCCGATGAGCCCATGGGGCAACCCGCTGCTTATGAAAACCCTCCAGCTATCGAAAATCCTTCTCAGGGAGAGGCGTTTCCCCAACAGGCAGATATGGGTGGGGTTCAAGGTGGGGGATCTCCTGGGGGATACGATCCTGCTGTGCCGTATGGGTCTGAAGCTGGTGATCACTACCAAGCCATGCCGGTTCAACAGCCAGTCGCCGATTGGACGGCCGCCTCCGTCACTGTCCTCGTCCAACCATAAACGTATATGTACAGCGCAAGAAGGCCATCCTATGTGGATGGCCTTTTTCGTTTGGCCCTGTCAAATCATTTCACTTGTTTTCTTAATGCTGATTTCGAAAAAAAACGAGTAAAGACTCTATCTCTGGATCTGAAGTATCGGAAGACCAGGATAGGCGATTCCCGGTTTGATCTGGTGTGTTGGGCAAGGGAAATGTCTTCCAGGCTATGTCTTGGGATGGTGATGCCAATTGGCCGTTGGTCTCTTTTTGGGGGGAAGTGAATGACAAAATCCCTGGGCTCTGTGGTCCGTCCCATTCCAACATTCTGAGTTGAGGAATCTTCGATAATTCCTGTCGTACTTCTTTCCTGATGTGTTCCAACCTGGCTATCATCATCCCATCTTCTTGTTTTATCAGACAGGCTTTGGCAAAGCCGGAAAGCAGGCCGATGTTTTGAGTGCCGAGCTCAAAATGAGACCATGAGGGGTGTTTGGAATTTTTCCGTTCATCGTGTTCTGTAAATTGCGCTCCAAGGATCAGGGCGCCTGTGCCCATAGGCCCTGCACACCATTTATGTCCTGGGAAAAAGTACGCGTCGGGTTGCCAGTCCTGAAAGCTTACAGGGATATGTCCCGCCGCCTGGGCACCATCGATAATCAGCAGTGTGCGATATTTCTGCGTCAGTTGAGAGAGACGTTCGATGGGGAATATTCGACCGTCGATATGTGAGACATGACTGATGAGAATGGCTCGAATCTGAGTGGTCCGTAAGCGTTGTTCAATGGCACTTTCTAATTCAGCTGGAGAGCTGGGTTCGAGCGTTTCTATTTGGACGCCTTTCGACTGCAAGGTGGAAATTTCTTTGAGGACCGTCGAGTTTTCATGCGTGGTCGTGAGGACAGAGTCTCCGGATTCCCAATGGATGCGTGATAAGACGAGCGCGCTGGCGGTGGTGGCATTGGGCACAAACGCAATCCGTTGGGCATCCTCGACTTGTAAAAATTGCGCGAGGTGTTGTCGGCAACGTTGGAGGGTCTCACGATAAAAGTGGATGCCTTTATCCGAGTAGAGAAGACGGCCAAAGTCTTCAAGGGTGGAGGTTATTTCTTGTTGTATGGCCTGATTAAATGGAGCAAGTCCTGCGACGTTGAAGTAGATCATGAGTGTTTTGGAACCTTCGAATCATCTTTTCCTGTCTTAGAAGGAAAGGCATGTGTTTGGGAAAGCCAATCTGAACGATAAGGCTCGTTTGAAGGCTATCGTTTTTTTGCGAGTGCGAGACTGATGAGTTGGTCCGGATCGGTATACCATTTGACCAACTCAAATCCGGACTTGTGGAGTAAGTCCTCGGTCATCGGGTGATCATATTTGGTGCTGAGCTCGGTGCGAATTTCTTCGCCCTTTTTTAACTGAATGGAAAGGTCCAGATCTGGAATGTCGAGTGTTTGATCTTGAGTCGATCGCAACCACATTTCAATGCGATGGTCTTTTGGGTTGTAGCGTGCCACATGCTCGAAATTGGCTGAATCGCATTGGGCGCCAAATTGATTACGAAGCACCCGAAGAATATTTTTGTTGAATTTTGCGGTGATGCCTTGTTGATCGTTGTAGGCGGCTTCTAACCGGCTGATGTCGGTAATGAGTTGGACACCTAATAAGAAGAAATCGCCAGATGCCATTTCGGTGTTCACGGCGGTGAGGAAGTTTTCTGCGGCGATGGTCGGAAGATTGCCGATGGTGCCCCCGAGAATGACGACCAGTCGTTTTCCGCCATCAGGAATATGTTCGAGATGGACGAGGAAATCTCCGGCGACTCCATGAATCTGAAGGCCGGGATATTCCTGCACAAGTTCTTCTGCGACGCGTCGAACAATCG
>JAOUQB010000010.1 GCA_029879555.1 Nitrospirota bacterium
TTTTTTGGGTGATGGCCACGAACTCAGCGAACTGGTTAGGCGAATCGCTCCAGATTTCAAGGCATTGGAGTTCCATGGTTGGCTGGTTCAATCGCCAGAGTGCACCGACTTGCCATTCGAGGCTGAGACACACGGCAGACAGGATTTCCTGAGAGGCCTGTGTAATGGTTTTGGCTTCGGCCAATGTTCGTGCGATGGCATATTGCGCGGTTAATCGCCGGGCCATGATTTTTTCCTCTGTCAAATCACGCACTAAAGCAATGAAGACACGTCGTCCTGACAACTGGGCCTCCGTAACGGCAAGAGATAACGGAAACGTGCTGTTGTCTTGACGTTGGGCGGTTACTTCTCGTCGAGTATCCAAGATATGATGATTACCCGTCTTCATGTAGGGGGCCATGTACTCTGTGTGAAGCTCACTCTCGGGTTTTGGTATCAGAATACTAAAGTTTTTTCCGATGACGTCGGACGCCATATACCGAAAGATGCGTTCCGCCGTCGGATTGAATGTTTCAATCATTCCAGATTCGTCAGTCGTGATAATGCCGTCTGCGGCATGGGCAATGATGGCGCGCGTATGGGCTTCACTGGCCTCCAATTGCCGAATGATGGGATGGCTGATTCGAAAGAGGAGAAACCCACCAAGGGTAATAATCCCGAGACCCACAAGGATCGTGACAATCGCGGCCTGAATAAAAGGCTGGCGGATTTCTTGAAGATCAATTTTTGATACGAGCCCGAGATTGAGCACGGCAACGGGTTCATAGGCCCCCAAGACCGTCGCTCCTCGGTAATCCAGGCCCACGATGGTTCCTGATTTCCCTGAGAGGGCGAGGCGCATCGGTTCCGCCAGCTTCCCGGCGAATGGCGTCGGTTGCGGGTGATCGAGGTCAATATGTCGGTGGGGTAAAATCCAGACGATGTTATTTCCCTCGCGACGCCCTAGGGTGATTTCGCCTGTTCGACCAAACCCCTTGTTGAACTTATGGGCCTCGATGATTTGGCTGAGTGTCGCACCTTGAGCGCCTTCAAGATGGTCCAGCACACTGAACTCTTCATCAAATCTGGCCACGGCTTCCATGAGCCGGGCCTGGGTCTGAGTAAATTCTGTCAGTCGAACGCGTTCTTCTTCAAAGGCTGTTTGATACAGGAGGGTAATGGCCACCACGGCCATGGCCGAGCATGCCAGGGTGAGGATGACGAGCAGAAGGAAAATTCGCTGTCGAACTGTTCGATACATTTCATCCCTTGGACGATGGCTTGAGAAGCCTAGTGGGAACGAGAGGAAAATCGTGGAACTAGTGTAGTCCTCTTTAAGGAAAAATTCTAGTCAGTCAGGTGGCTTGAACGTTTGAAACGTGATGAGGAAGAACTAATCTGGCATTCATCGGCCAGACTTGTGGATCAGATGTGGTCGTAGGCTTTGAAGACAGGGAACAAGTTTCCAGGTGGGTAAATGGCTTGTGAGGCCTTGGGAGTGCAAAGGAAGTTCAAGCGGTCTTCCCTGTCCAAAGAAGTATGGAAGGAAAAGATTTTGTGCGTTTCAAGAAAACAACAGGCAGCTTAGTCTGAAATTTTATAGCCTATGTCACGCACGGTCTGGATGAGTTTTGGGGAGAAGCCTTTATCGATTTTATTGCGGAGATAACGGATATAGACATCGACGACATTGGTGCCCGGATCATGGTGTTGGCCCCACACCTGTTCCAAAATCATGGTTCGGCTCAAGGGACGGTTCGGACGAGACATGAGGTATTCCAACAGCGCAAACTCTTTGGCAGTCAGGGCGATGGATTGTTGAGCACGCGTGACTTCCCGGGTGTCCTTGTTTAAACAGAGATCGCCCACCTGAAGGGTTGTGGGTGTTTCTTGGTAGATGCCACGTCTGAGAAGGGCCTGAACTCTTGCGAGCAATTCTTCGAAGGCAAAAGGTTTGGTTAAATAATCATCGGCCCCCCTTTTGAGCCCTTCCACTTTATCTTCAAGCGTATCCCGTGCTGTGAGCATGAGAATGGGGGTGTGAATGCCTTCCTGTCTCAGTGTTTGGCAAATGTCCTTTCCAGTCAGTCCGGGTAACAAGAAATCGAGGATAAGGAGTCCATAGTTTCCTCTCCCCAACTCCAATCCTTGCGGACCGGTGGCAGCCGTGTCGACTTGATAGCCCTCGGCTTCTAGGCCACGTTTAATAAATTGGGTAATGCGGTCGTCATCCTCGATGAGTAGTAATCTCACGTGCCATCTCGCTCGTAAAGGTTTGTTGGGGGAATTGAAGTGTCACGGTGGAACCTTCTCCCAGGCGGCTGGAAAAGTGAATGTGCCCTCCATGGGCTTCTGTAATCCATTTGGCTATGGCTAAGCCTAATCCAGCTCCCGGTTGGGTATGGTCTTTCACTCGGTGTCCCCGGTAAAAACGGTCAAAAATATGAGGGAGTTCCTGCTCGGCAATTCCTTGTCCGTGATCGATGATTTCGATAGTCGTATCGTCGGAATTCTGGCGTGCCCCCATTTGTATGTGGCTGTTGGCATCGGAATATTTGATGGCATTGTCTAAGAGAATGAGGAGAAGTTGCTTTAGCCGTTGAGGGTCTCCGAAGAGATTCATCGAGTCTGGAGCATTCACGAAGGTAATGGAGATATTTTTTTTCCGAGCGAGCACCGTAGCTTCTTGCCGTACGTCTTGTAAGAGTTTCTCTAAAGATAGTTCGCTCTTAGTAATTTGGATCGTCCCTGTTTCTGAACGGGCAAGAAACAGGAGATCGCTGACCAATTGATTGACCTCTCCGGTCAATTGGACAATGCGCTCCAAGGAGGTTTTATATTCGAGAAGGGGCTTGTCTTTTCCTCGGAGGGTCACTTCGGCTTCACCGCGAATAACGGTCAATGGGGTGCGAAGTTCATGGCTGATGTCGGCAAAAAATTGTGATCGTAATTGGTCCAATTCTTTCAGCCGGGCATTGGCTTTTTCTAAGGCAGCTTGCGCCTTTTTTCGTTCAGTGATGTCTTGAGCTAAACAGGCAATTCCTTGAATGGTCTCATTGGCCTCTTTGATCGTGGCAGCTGAAAATAAAACGGGGATCAATTTTCCGTGTTTAGTCCGATAACAGCTCTCAACATGGCCAAAACTGCCCTCTTTGAGTAATTGGCTGATCCGTTCTGGGGGCAAGAGATTCTGCGTGGATGGAAAGAGAATGTTAATGTGTTGGCCAATGAGTTCATCACATTGGAATCCTAGGAGCTGCTCAGTCGAACGGTTTATGGATTGAATGATGCCCTTCGTATCCAAGACCACTAAACAATCCAACATGGATGTTAGAATGCTGTCTAAATAATCTTTCGAGACGGTGGTTTTGTAGAGCCGTTCCGTCATTTGATTGAACCCGGTGGTGAGTTGTCCTAATTCATCATTGGAATGAACGGGGACTAAAATATCCAGTCGGCCAGATGCCACCTGTTTCGTGGCGTCCGTGAGTGGAGTAATCACTTGTAAGGATTGGCGAAGGAGGACGAATACTAGTCCTCCGCCAACAGCCATAATGAAGACACTGATTCCCAATGTTCGCCAAAGAACGAGATGAAGGCGGGCTTCCAGCGATTGACGATCCAGGATGACGCGGATCCAGCCCTGCGTGTTTGGAGGGCCGACCTGATCTGAGGAAAACGGGAAGGAAACGGGATGGAAAAATTCAGTCACTCTCATGTGGTTGGGCAATAACGACTCCCGAGATGAGCGAGTCGGTGAGGTGCTCAACGCCAGCTCGGATGAGGCCAATTCAATGATGGAAGATTCTATCCACAGATTGGACCGTCCGGTATAGGCGAGGATTGCCAGGACGCCTTCTGCCTCGCCCAGGGATTGCAAGAGCGTCGTGAAGCCTTCGACATCCTGGGTCTGATAATAGTTCATCGATTCGGAGGCGATGGCTTTGGCTAATTCCCGGCCTCGAATATTGAATTCCTCAAACATGGCTTCTCGAGTCGCTTGATAGGTAAAAAACGTTAACCCGCCATTGGCCCCGATCAGGATCAGCACCACAATCACCAAGAGTTTGTGCCACAAACGAACACACATGGAGATTACTCACCCTCCTCTTTGAGGATGAAAATCACCTTGATCGTTTCGTTCACCGAAGACAACTTTACATATCCAATCGCCCCGTCGATAGCGGCCACAAACCGAATGACCGCTTCGTCGGATCGTTGAATGAGACTCTGGACAGCGACCGGGGTTCCGGGCCGGAGAAATTGTTGGTCGGAGCGGGCATTGAGAACCTTTTGGTAAAAATGCTCTCGGCTATCAGAGGAAATTTCCCGATTGACTAATTTGATTCGACCTCCGTGTGCCCAATGCAGTTCTTCGCCTCGATACATTGCCGCAATGCTGGTTTTTGTCAGGGACGTGACGGGATTGTGCGTATTGACGATCACCGCTAATGGTTCAGCCAGCGCATAGGGAGATCCACCCCACGCACCGATAGCCAACATCCATCCAAAAATTGAAAACACGAGAGTTCGTAAAGGCATGTGGATGTGTCGAAGAAGAGTTAGAACAGCCAGGCAATAGATGCGATAAAGCCATTCCAGCTTTGGCGCTCAATGCCTCCGTTATTAATTTGGTATTCGGTTTTAATGACGTAATTTTCAATGGGCCGGTAATTCAGTCCAACCGTAAAACGATCTTCGGTTAAACTACCGGTTCCCGCGTTGGTGGCAATGCGAGCATGGTCAAATCGTCCCACGAGCGTAAACGTCGGGTGGGTATAGGGCTCTCCCAAAAAGGTGTGATCGAACAGGCTTGGCCAAAAATGATAATTTACTTGTGCGTAATATCCATAGAGTCGAGAGGGAGTGTTTGACCCATTGATATCAAAGTGGGCGAATTCTCCTTTGAGTTCAAAATCTTCCCAGAATGGGATTCCCCGTGGTTTTAATTCCAAATCCACATCGATACCGGTAATGGTTTTTCCGTTCCCAGGGCTTGAGGCTCCTCGATAGCCACTTACCCCAATTTCGTATTGATCAGCCAGCTTGACCGTGGCTCTCCCAACCACCGCCTTTTGCCCATTGTTGTCCCGAGTCAAAGGAGACTTGGCATCTTGAAGCCCGCCATTTGTGGAAGAAAATTGATCAGTGAGGCCATTGATCACCGCGACTTCATAGGTACTGATGACGTTCGGCGACCAAGGGATCAGGCCGAAGAGACTAGCTCCCAAATCGCCCCAGGTGGTGGGCACGATTTGGCGTGCGACGAGTGGGCGGTCGGTCAGATCTCTTCTTGGATCAAAGTGATCTAAATTCCATTTGCCAAATGGAACCAACACCACCCCGCCACGTAAATTGATCCATTTAGCGAGGAGCAGATCAACGTACGCTTGTTCCGCCTCGGCTTCACCCTCCGGGATGCCGAGGTCAATTTCATTATAAAAACGAATGCGGTCATGAATCTGCCCGGCGATGAGCACTTCCAGTTTGCCTTCAAAAGAGGTTTTCGATCCGCCGAAGGCTTCGAACTCAATGGCCCCGTATCCCCCAAGAATCACTCGTTGGGATATTTCATCGAGAATGGAGTTTTGTTGCGATTCCAGGACTTCCACGCGATCCTTGAGTGTTTGGATTTCCTGTTCATAGACGTCAGGCTTGTCGACAGTCTGAGGCACAGTGGCATTGGATAGACGTTCTTGGGCTCCGAATCCCCCTCCTGGGATCAGGATGATTCCCCACATGGTCACGGACACCAAACACGAGAGACGAAAGTTTCGAATGACCCACGATCTATGTGACCGTGGCTCATGGGGGTGACATCCGAATACAGAATTAGAACTTGCCATAGGAAGACCTCTTAGGAATTGGAGTGATAATCCAATGTGGGAAATCGTGTGTTGAGCGTGAGGAGGGCGTAAACATTCGCTGGGTTGATTGAGGGGAAAATTCCCAGCGAATCGTCGGTGGTCGTGCGAGACTGGCCGAAATGTCAAAGGTTGCTCGTTGAAGTTCTTGAATAATGAGGTGAAACTCATTCTGATGAATAAAGCAGAACCCCTTGGTATAGAGATGGCTGGCTTGGTCTGTTCTGACTCGAAAGTCAATCACTTCCTCCGGAAGAGCCTGTCCAAAGGCTTTAGGCAGTTCTCTTGCGAGAAGCGTTACTTGATAGTCGGTAAAGGTGGGGCGTCGTTTTCCCATGTGAGAGGAAAATAGCTCACTGTGCTGATAGTGAATTTGGTGTAAGAGATCTCGAAGTTGAGCGGTCTCAACATCGGCCGGGTGGGCGAAATTGGTGAGGATAGGATAACCGCTTGGCCATTCCCGGAGATCCACCCATTCGGTTTCAGTTTGGTAGATCGTCATGTGTGGAGGAGAGGTACAGGACACGCTGGTGGCACAAAGAGCCCATAGCATCAAATAATATTTCAACTGAATGTTCATTCTCATTGGTCCCCACCATAGAAAAATGATCCTATGGCGGCAACCGCCTTGCTGAAGTAATGGGATGAATGCAGTTATTAATGACACAATAGGAATCATCTCGACTTCAATGCTTCGGACCAACCTGGGACTTGGGAAAGTGCCTGATCGGTCCATTGGGTGGTCTGACCGGTGGTGCAGTAGTTGATGGCCGAATTTGCGGCCCCTTGGTGCGATTTAAGGACTGGTCAATTTGTTGAGGCGGATGCTCAGATTCTTTCTCGTTCGTATGATCCTCTGCAAATCCTTGACGCAGCAATCGCAGTTGAATGACTGTGGGTAATACGCCCGGTTCCATCTTCTGTTCATGATCCATTCTTGAGTGTTGTGTTCTTGGATTAGGCGTATTGATGTCGGGGGAAGGTGTCGACGAACATGCGGCAAGTAAGATGATGTTTACCAATAGGGATATTTGTGACCCGTTCACCACGACCATTCAATAACTGGTACCCATGCCTGTCTACTCAAAAAAAATCGCGTTATGTTTTCCATAGCGGTGGACTCATTTGGCCACAGGCTCAAGGCTTTTTTGTTGGGGGAGATGTCATCCCCACTTCTGAAGAACGTCATGGCTCCCTGGCGCCTCAACTTATCCGAGCCAAATGAGAAATTGATGAGAGTGACATGAAAAGAACATGAGAATTTCCCCTTTGCGTTCCTCTCCCTCGTGGCCACTCACTCGTATATGAGCTGAATTTCCGCTACAAATGCTTATCGATCAGCCCGCCGATCTTCGCGTCTGTCCTGGCGTCGATCCTCGCGCCGGTCTTCTCGACGATCACGTTGCTGATCGTTTTGTCGGTCTTCCCTGCGGTCCATTCTCCGGTCTTCTCGCCGGTTGTCCTGTCGAGCCATCCGCTGGTTATCTCGTGGTTCTCCTTGGTGAATCTCTCGCCTTTCCTTGCCATGCGATCCATGGGAAGATCCAAAATGCAGAGAACCCCGGCCAGAGTTCATGGATCCTTTCCCGGAATTCAGCGAACCCGGCCCGGAATGGCCATCATGGGCGACACTCTCCATTGCTGGGAGCATGAGAAACGTGGTGGTGAAGATGAGCATCTTGAGTGTCATGGGGCCTCCTTTTGGGACAATGAGATTGTGAGCGGTTGATCGGGTGCGGCAGGATTTTCTTTGCCGTGAAGCTACGAACCGTTAGATCAACCACTAAAAATTTTATGCTAGCCAAATCCTCGATGCTGTCGTATGGTTGGTTGGACGAAGGAATTGGGTAGATGTAAACCTCAAATTCATGAATAAGTGCAGACTGATGGGCGATGCGAATTCTGGTGTCTAGGGCTTGCGAGGAAGTCTTTCCCTAACCTATTGTTTTTCTTTGTGATTATGAGAAAATTTTCTGTCATTCTTCTCTGGTTCCCTCGTTTACGTTTGAGGTTGATGGGACGTCTAACTCAACAAGGGTGCATGGCCGCAGTTCCATTGATCAGGGAAATGTTAAAAGGAACCCTGAATGGGTGAAGCTTCAGACCATGACGATGAGTCGGCCCTCATTGTCAGGTCCCAACAGCAGGATCATCAGGCGTTTGGCTGTCTAATTGATCGTTATGGCGGAACGGTGCTGAATGTCATTGCCCGAATGATTGGCAACCAGACGGATGCGCAAGATGTGGCACAAGAGGCATTTGTGTCGGCGTTCAAGTCCATTGCCAATTTCCGAGCTGACAGCCGGTTTTCCACCTGGCTTCATCGCATAGCGGTGAACAAAGCGAAAGATTATTTGAGAACGCAGGGACGGCGGCAAGAACGAGAAATTTTCAAGCCAACTGAAGACGATGGGAATGATCCCATCATGAATATTGCCGATGACCGAACCCCAGAACATGGGGCTTCCGACAAACAAACGGCCCACCATATCGAGCAGGCCATTCAACGGTTGTCACCCCTTTATCGGGAAGCGTTTGTGCTGAAGCATGTCGAGGGGATGGAGTATGAGGAGATGGCCCAGGTCCTCGGGGTCGGGAGGGATGTGTTGAAAATGCGAGTGTATAAGGCCAGAATCAAACTCGCACAAGAGCTTGAGTGGCTCAAGGAGGATCAATGACCTCTTCATTCAATCCAGACATTCCAGATGATCAGGACGACATGGATGAAAGGGATTGGCTCATCCAACGCTTTGTGGATCATGATTTGTCACCACTAGAGCGGATAGATTTTCTCAAGGAGATGGATCGGGATCCCATGTTGCGCAAGCAAGTCCTTGCGACTGAGCAGATGCTTCTTCATTCAGCTCAATTGCCTCGAATGGCGGTCCCACCAGGGTTTAAAGCGGAGATATTGAAACAGCTGGCCCCTTCTCCGGTGAACAAACCATGGTGGAAGCCCTTCTGGTCTATTCTCTTTGCTCCACGGGTTTTGCAATGGAATCCGGCGATGGCCATGGCCGCCGCGTGTCTTCTTATCGGAATGCTGTGGATCGTCAAGCAGCCGATGATTCCTAGTGGTTCGGAAATGGGAGCAACAACTTCGGTGATGAAGGCCAGTCTGCCAGAACCAGATGATAAACCGGTGATGGTCAGATTGGTCATGTTGGAGCCGCAGGCACGATCGGTCGCGGTGGCCGGGGATTTTAATGGGTGGCAGCCACAAGAAACGCCTTTGCAGCGGACTGAAGACGGGGCTTGGACGGTGACGCTCCAAGTCAAACCGGGGCGCTATCATTATATGTTTGTGATCGATGGGCAAGAATGGATCACCGATCCCTTTGCCGGTGAATATAGTTCGGATGGGTTTGGAGCGAAAAATGCCGTCTTGGATGTCTCTCATGCTCTCTAATTATTTTCGCACTTGCTGGATGGTCTTCCGTTGGCTAATCTTTACGGGACATGCTGTTCTCAAAAAGATCTCTGCCTTCAACGTCTTTTCTGGTTGTGATTGGGCTGGTCCATGGCTTTCTGAGTGCCTGTGCCTCCGCTCCAGCAGTGCCGGTCGTTCCTCAACAAATGGAGGATGGGGTCGAATTTTCCTTGGTACTGCCCAACGTGCAATCTGTTGCGGTGGTGGGAGATTTTAATGATTGGTCTCACACGGCAGATCTTCTGGGGCGGGAAGATGGAGATCGGTGGTCTGGGGTTGTCCCGTTAGCATCGGGCGAGCATGTGTTTATGTTTGTCGTGAATGGAGAACAATGGGTCGTTCCTCCCATGGCGGAGGATTATGTTGACGATGGGTTTGGTCAAAAAAATGGTGTGGTGGTGGTGCGGGAAGAGTAATGGGAATGGATTCCTAGGACTCTCTAAAGAAGAAATGATGCCTCTCATGCAAAAATTGAACGTTTGGTTGATGGGCCTGGTCATGGTCGTGGTTCCACAGGTGAGCCATGCCGCATCCTTGCCTGCCAAGGATGTTCAGGACATCAATCAATTGGGACAGGCCAGAGGCCATACGCCGGAATCGATTAACCGGCTGTTGGAGCATGCGCAACAGGCTATCGATCAAGGCCTTCCCGAACGGCCTATCATGAATAAGATAAAAGAAGGCTTAGCCAAAGGTGCCTCCCCTGAACGCATTCAACCGGTTGTTCGGGATATGGTGGGGAACCTTCGTGATGCTCGCGAGGTGTTACGAGATGCCACTTCAGGCGGTTCAGGGCAGGAAGGGGGTGGTAACTCTCGAGCGACCGAAGTCATGGCTGAAGCCTTGGGTCGAGGCGTAACCGTTGATGAGGTGCGATTCCTCGGGCGTTCTGGCGGGAAAAATCGAGTGAATCAGGAAGACCTGGCCTTTGGCGCCAAAGGGTTGGCATTGACGAAGGAAGGGGGCGTGTCCGGGGCCGATGCCATTCCGGTTGTTGGGGAAGCGCTGCGGCAAGGCTTTCGATCGAATGAATTGCTGGATCTCGGACGGGAAATCAAAAAACGAGGCAATGAATTTCGAGCGGACCGCAATCGTATTCAGGATATTAAAAAAGCGGTTGAACGAGGGGAGCGCCCCGACAAGATTTTTGACCGTGATCGTCAATCGGCTTCGGGACGGGGTGGAGGTGGTAAAGAGTCTCGCAAAGAAGATCGTAATTCTTCCAAAAATGTCGATCGTGAACGAAGTGGTGGAAGAGATAATGGATCCGGCGGAGATCGGGATCGGATCGAATCGCGAGACCGAATTGATCGTGGGAGGGAATCGGGAGGGAATTCCGATGTTCAACGGGATCGGGGAGACCGAGGAGGAAATTCAAGTGGTCGTGGTCGAGGTGGACGCGATGATTGATAGTTAAAACCTGAGCCGAATTCCCCCGGAAAATCCAAAATCTGCCGCACTGTCTGAAAGACCCACAAACCCTCCAACATTCACGCGAATCGCGTTGGTGATTCGATAATTCAGATCGCTATAGATGTCCCTGGCATTCGGTATGCCTTTTACCACGGCGCGATATTCCTCATAAAATACGCTGGCACGTAGATCATCGGTGAGGTAATACCCAAGACCCACATCGTAATTCCATTGGTTGCGAAAGTTTCTCCCCTTAGGATCGCCTAAAAAGGTGTAGCCTCCATCAATGTACAAAATCAGATCTCTGGTAAGAGACTTTGCGAGCTCACTACCAAATCCATAATCAAATTTTCCGGTGCCCAATCCTTTATTTTCACTGGCCGTAGGGAATTTCACTCGTCCCGTGAGATTGACTGACGGGGTCCAATCTCGTTCATCCAGCAGATAATAGCGAGCAGCCAACGTCACATCGCCTAGGCCGCTCTCGGTTTGTTTGTTGCGTTGGGTAGTAGAAATCGTAGATCCTCCTCCGCCGGACCCGCTTCCACTTGAGCCACTTCCGGAACTTCCACTCCCGCTCGATCCCGACCCGCTTCCGCTTGAACCACTTCCAGAGCTTCCACTCCCGTTTGATCCTGAGCCACTTCCGCCAGATCCGCTGCCTGAACTGTCGCTTCCACTTCCACTATTGCTTCCGCCGCCTCCGCTTCGATCACCACCAAGAAGCGTCACGGAACCATCACTGGTAATGCTGACAAAGGGGACAGTGACTGATAGGTCACCAATACTAAAGAGGCGTTTCACGGCAAAGGGGAGGTAGAACACGGAGCTCGTGGTGCTGCCACCATAATCTCCTTGGCTATAGGACGGATTGGCTGAGATTTGCCAGTTCGGCGTGGATTCTTCCGCAAACACCGTCGGGCAGTGCGAGAAAATGATTAACGTCAATAAAGCCCGCTGCCAAATTCCTGCTCGATATCTTTGGGAAACGGAATGATGATTGTTCAAGATCATGTAACGAATCTCCAAATGACTACGTTGCGGTTTGTACCACCTAGTTTAAAAGTTGGGCCGCAAAAAGAAATTGAAGCTTATAAGTTCTGGAATGAATCGTACTCTGGTAGGATCGGAGATATTCGATTTATTCATATTGGGGTGAGTTGAAGTGGTTGAGTAGGAATGGTGAGCCAATCGTTTTTGTTCGGTTCAAACACATGAAAGGGGGATGAGTAATGTGCCCTGTTGGTAGGGGCAACAGTTATTCTCTGGATAAAGAGAACATGGCACCTCGATTCGGGATGTTGTGGGTGAGGGAGGAGTGCCTAGTTGTTGGGTTCCGACATCATAAAGACGGCCTTTTCTCCTAATATTTTTGGCATGGACATGGCGAACATCATGAGGAATCCGATAGCCATCAGAAGATTTTCAGTCAATTTGGTGAAAGCAAATATGGATGGTCTAGAGGAAATAGGACAGGGAACGATCAGCATTTATGGCTTTTCAGCTAAAAACCACCCGTGGTTGTTTAAGCATTGCGCTAAAGCTTCATCCGTGATTCCCCTACTGAGGGGGTTGAGAGATGTCTCAGAATATTGCACGTCATTGATGAGGAGTTCGCGACATGTGCGCAAGTCCTGTTCGAATTCCCCCTCGACGGCGTCTGGTTTTGCCCAATACAAATTTGGGGTACAGGAAGAAAGACAGAAAAATACGAGGCTGATGCCTATCCAAGTCCCGGAGCCATTGTGGAAAATTCTTGGCCAGGTCGATGCATGATGTGGTCGAGATGCTTGCTCTTCTTCTCTCATGAAGGTTTTACCGTCGTAGGCGATTGAGTGAGAAATTTCTTCGTCGGGCCACGAGACCGAAATCAGTCATCTGACTCCGGCATCATGAACGCGGCTTTTTGCCACCACATTTCATACATGGGCACGATGAACATAATGAGAAATCCAATGACCATCAACGCATCACCCGTCAACATGGTGAGAACAAACACGGGTGACACATAGGTAATGAGCCAGGGAGAGAGTAAATCGAGCGTGACCCCCAAAAACGAAATCCATGTGGTGAGCACCTTCAGGAAGGGGCTGATCATCGTTAAATAGAGGACATGGACCAGAATCATAAAGACGACCGGCATGGTAAACAGATGGAAATGTGTGGTTTCGGATAAATGCCCAAACGACATCGGTTCCCCGAAGTTCGCGTCGGATCCCCGATAATGGGCGGCCAGGCCTTTGGGTGTCAGTTGAGTCATATCGTGAGCCCACACGAAAGTGAACACGAACCCTGCGAGCATGAGCAGGAGAAACCAGGTATAGACTAAGCGGATATGGCGGTCGGTATCGCGGAGACGAAAGCGGGCATTAAAATTTCGCATTCCATTGTTGCAGGAGGTTAGAACCCCAGCAGGGACTCCAAAAAGGCTTTGTCCGTCCGACTGGCCGTATTGATGGGAGCACTTTTGCTCTGGGATTTTAAGTAGAGTTCATCGGCCAGCACGAGGGCTCGTTTCACGCCCGCGCTCATGGATCGCACCGACATGGTGGCGCCGGAAATATTGATCACGTCCCGATTGATCCGAATGGGATCAGACACCGTTTTCCCTTGGAATTGGTAATTAAAACGTTTTTTGCGGACTTCGCTGCCCCGTGATTCTCGATAGACCAGAATTTCTACATTGGTGACTTCCCCATCGGGGTCAACGCCAACCATATAGGTCATTGGCTTATGCTTCCCGATCGTATTTTGAACAAAGGCCCATCCATCGACTGTTCCTTTCGTTTCTCCAATGAAGCAATCAAAGGTTGTCTCGGGGAAATGCCATCCAATGCGTTCTTCGATCAATCGTTTTTGGTCTTCGGAAATGGTGATGATTTCGGAACGGATCGAATCTGACGAGGGAAACATCAATTTTGCGGCGTCTTCCTGAGTCAGGTAGACATCCTCCTGACCCATTTCCTGGGGCGTCAGATATCGGTTCAAGTCCTTATCCCAGATTTGCTGATCCTGGGCCTGGACTCCAGCGATTAGGATAAGAGAAAGGAGCGTGTTGAGAAGCAGGATCGTCAGGATTCGATGAAACATCCTTCAGCCTCAAGTTTCTTGGTTAAGCTGTTTAAAATATGATCCACCTTTTGTTGTGACGGCTGGACCGGATACCAATCATAGATCCGAGACCCACCCCGAAATCCCCAATGTTGCCGCCGTTCAGCAATTTGCAGTCGCACGGTATTGGATTCGAGGGGTTTCAAGTTTAAGGTCAGTTGGGATCGTTCTTTATCGCCCATGCCTTCTCGCCCGAGCAGGCCATACCCTGGGCCCTGTACATATTCCACGCGCCATCCTGTTTCGATCACGCCGTTGGCTTTATCTTTCACCGTCACGGGATAGGCTTTCAGCGATTCAAGGGAGGAATTCCACACGGAGTCCATGGGACAGGCCATGTATCGGTCGACCATTAAGTCTTGGCCTGCAAGGGACCCACAGCCCAAGAACATGGCTGTGCATATGAGGAGAAAAGTTCCGCGAAGCAGAGAGGTCAAGAATAAAGCCAACATGAAGAACTCTAATGAATTGAAAAATAAAGAAACCAATGAGAACGAATATCAATATATCTGAATTTGATTCTCATTATTAAAAATGAAAAAGCGATTCTATCACCGAGATTTGAAGTCGGTCAACTTGGCTCCTAATGCCGAAATTGCCTAATGTTTTCAAAGTGTTCATCTTTCATTCCATTGCTTTAAACAGGGGAGAACAACTTGCCGCTTTCTCCCCCTGTTCTTTTGCCCAATTTTTAGAAATAGGTGGCCCAAGAGGCCACAAATGCGGTGTCATGAATTCTCTGGCTACCACTACGTCCCTTGGGCGTATATTGGAAATCCGTTTTGAACACCGTATCTTCCGTTGGTCGGAAGTTCAGCCCAACGGTTGCACGTTGCCATTCCCCCAGTTTTGCCGCTTCGGAACTACCATGTAAGTCCTGGCCCAGGTTCATCTGTTCCCACCGTGCGACAGCGGTAAAGGTGGAGATTTCCTGCTTAAAGAAGGTTGGCGCGGCATTGGTTAACCATTGTGGAAGGAAGTGGTAATTGAGTTGGAGATAGTACCCGTACATGCGCTTGGGTTGCCCGTTCGGGGTTCCGTCTACGCCACGATCGTTTTTCTCAATACGGGCCCAAGCACTTTCCCCGATGAACTCAAAGGGGCCACGCTGGAATGTCCAATCTACGGCAAAAATCCCCAGTGACCGGTTGCTCATCGGATCGTAGGATCCGTAAAAACCCGATCCGCCAATTTCTACTCCCAAAAGGGGGCTTACCGCCACACGTCCAGCCACGGCCTTCGCATCATTATTGTCAAATTCCGTGTTAGTGGTACGGGCCGACCGGATTCCATTCGATGTGGTGATATTAGAATCATTGTTCGGGTTACCCTTTCCTCCAAAGGCGTTGGTAAAGCCGCTGATGAAGTAAACCTCGTAGTCCACCTTGGAAAGTGTGGTGGGATAAAACGTTCCATAGGCGCCAATGCCTGGTTGGTGGAGGGTGGAAGGGAGGATGCGTTGGTCCACAAGAGGACGTTCCGTGAGATCTCGAAGGGGAGCGTCATGCAGGAGGTTGAATTTTCCCAGAGGCAGAAGAAGGATTCCTGCGCGAAGATTGATGGGTTCCTGAATGAGATAGTCGATGGTGGCAAATTCTATGGCGAGTTCGTTCCCATGCTCGAATTCAATTTCTGCGGCGACTTTCACCCGATCACTGACGTCTGCATAAATAAACGGGACCAAGTGGTGCTGGTCGAAGTAGCTATTCCCTTGGTTTCGACGATTCCAATATTCGATGTCGATGTATCCACCGACGATGGCTTTTGGGCTGGAGACGAAGGGCCGGGCATAGACGAGTCCACCGGATCCTTGCATGGTCGATCCATATTTCTTTTGCGGAGAAATTTCCTGCAAACTCTTGCCTCCACGGATGTTGAGTTGAGGCGCGGTTCCCGCTTCTGACGTTACGCCTGGAATCGCGCCCTGTCTCAGGAGGTCCTGAAATCGTTGTTCGACTTTTTGATCGACTATCCGTTCGATTTCTTCATTTGAGATGACGTTGACGGGAGATGAAGAATCGGAAAGACGCTCATCCCTTGCCTGGGCCCCAGTGGTCAAACCAAGCGCACTTGCCATAACGCAGAAAACTACAACAGCTCTACTCATTAACCGACCCATCATTGTAGATACTCCCAAAAAATTGGGGACTCGAATGGTCCTCTGAGGTGAATGAAATAATGGAGCTCAGAGGCCCTCAGGTGTTATCGCACGTCAAACAAACGGCTAGGATTGGACCCCTGGGGAAGGTGTGGTGGCGCAGAGCGTGACGGTCACGTCGGAGTGGAACAGGGAAGAAAAAGGTATAGAAACAAGACGTTTGCAACGTTTGCACTTCAACTCTAAACTCCCTAATCCAAACTTCGCGACCAGCTGACCACATTCACACCGAGCCTCAGACAGGCCAGTCGTTGAGCCTGTGAGAGCCGTGTGTTGTTGACTTGCGTTCATGAAAAATACGATCTATGGTACTTAGTAATTGAGAATGATTATGAATTCCATGCTAATTGATATTGATAACCATTATTAATAAAGAAATGCCACTGAGTTTGTCAATCCCCAAAGTGCTATTTCTTCTAAAATTGAATAAATCAGGTGATAATCATGAGCTGTCTGAAATGTTCTGTGCTGTGCAACGGCTTTACGACAACTAAGAAGGAGAAGGACTTTGAAATCACTGGCGACTAGAAGATTTGGTTATGGCCGGTTTTGGCTTATCGGGATGCTTGCCTTCGGCATTGCGGCCACAAGCGTAGGAGAAGCTCTTGCGAAAGATTCTCTCATCAAACGAAGCCAATATTTAATGGGGACTTTGGTTTTTGTGACGGGAGTAGCCCAGGATGAAGAAACGGCCAAGACTGCGGTAACCCAGGGCTTGGCTGAAATACGTCGTATTGAACAATTGATGAGTACGTGGATTCCCACCAGTGAGCTGTCAAAGGTGAATGCGGCTGCGGGGAAACATTCCGTGCCAGTCAGCCTGGAGAATATGGAAGTGCTAAAGGCCTCGCTGCGAATGGCACAATTAACTGAGGGCGGATTTAATATAGCCGTGGGCCCTGCGGTAACCGCGTGGAATGTCAGTCAGGAAGGAAGGATTCCTTCGCTGGCAGAATTGGACGCGGTTCGTCCCTTCATCGCTCTCGACAATGTTGTTCTTGATGAAGCGGCCAGCACAGTGTTTCTCAACCGTGCGGGAATGCAAATCGATGTTGGTGGTATTGGCAAAGGCTATGCTGCCGATTTGGTTGTAGAGGTCATGAAAAAGGCCGGAGCGACAGCGGGTGTGGTGGCGCTTTCAGGGGATATCAAAACATTTGGTCGTATGCCGGATCAGGAACGATTTGTCTTTGGCATACAGCACCCCAGAAAAGAACAAGGAGAAGTTTTGGGTCGGATTGAACTAGAAAATGAAGCGGTGTCGACAGCAGGTGACTATCAACGCTTTATCATGAAAGATGGTATTCGCTACCACCATATTCTTGATCCGACCACACTTCAGCCGGCCAGAGGATGTCAAAGTGTGACGATTATTGCCAAAGACGGCGTCATGGCAGATGGCTTAGACACGGGTATCTTCGTCATGGGCTCAGAGAAAGGCATGGCGCTTATCGAATCGTTACCCGATGTGGAAGGTGTCATTGTTGATCAACATGGCAAAATACGTGTGTCCTCAGGCCTCCGATCCCGCCTCATGCTCGCCTCACAATCCTCTGAAAACAAGAATGGTGAGCATAACAATTGATTAATTGATGTTGGCCTTTTGTAGTCCAACCAAGAGCAAGGTTTGGATTCTTTTGTAAAGGCGCAGTCCGGGACAAAACATAATAGAATTTGACTATGGTTATGACTATGGTTTCATTTTGGGTTTCAAGGGAGATATGAGGATGAAAACAACCAAAGCTTCAGAATTCAAAGCGCGGTGTCTCCAGTGAATAGATGAGGTATTCCAAACAGGTGAAGCCCTGCTCATTACCAAGAATGGGAAGCCGGTAATCCAACTGGTCCCATATCGTGAGAAACCAGCAACGGTATTTGGAGCGATGAAAGGAACTGTGACGATTCAGGGGGACATTGTCTCGCCACTCAATGAAGAGTGGGAGGCCTTAGAGTGATTCTCCTTGATACGCATGCCTTAGTTTAGCTGTCAGAAGGCCTGCCCTCCCTCGGAAAGCAAGCGAGGAAAATTGCGGATCAAGCCTTGGCTGATGACGCGTTAGCGGTCTCTGCTATTTCGTTTTTGGAGATTGTCTTGCTTCACCAGAAGGAAAGAATTATTTTGACCCAGGGGGTCTCTGCCTGGAGAAATCAATTATTGGAATTTGGTTTGCGGGAGCTACCCTTGGATGGAGAAATTTGCATCGCCTCGACAACCCTCGCGAATTTCCATTCAGACCAGGCTGACCGATTCATTACCGCAAGTTCGGTGTTTTATGGAGCATCATTACTTACTGCTGATACGCGTATTCTCAAATGGACAGAGAAGGTCCACCGTATTGACGCGAGTCGATAATACGCTTAGTTAGATCTACCCGTTTCTTACCCTAGAATTTCAGGGTCAGGCTTACCTTACTATTTTCATAGAGTCGGCCAATGACTTTTAGCCCATGGCAGAAAACCCAGGCTGCATATATCGTGAGTATGAGTTCAGTAATAAGTGACTCCCACAAACAAATGCCTATGCAGATTTCTATTCAGCTATCATCCAAGGAGGCGAGACAAGAACTGCAAGGGATGCGCAATCCCACGCCCCTCAAAACGCTGTACCTGCGATCGACACGAGGCGCCTGTTGCCACGATGGGTCGGTTGGAGTTGGCTAGTTTGAATTTCCAGGATTGCTCATAAATGCCCTTCGATTCCTCGTAGTGCGCGGTCTCGTGCCCGAACGCACCCGCCATCCCGCAACAGCCCGCCTTCACAATCTCTAAGTTCAGACCAAACGCCTGAAAGACCGCTTGCCACTGTCGCCCTGATGCCGGAATCGAAGATTTCTCGCTGCAGTGCCCCATGAATCCGATGGTGGGTGAGGTAAGCTGAGTTAGTGTTGCGGCGCGAGATGGCAGCGCGTGGGCTAGCCATTCTTGCGGCAACCAAACGTCGACGTCTTGTCGGTCGAGATAGGTGCGATACTCTTCCCGGTAGGTCAGGGTGATCGCTGGATCGATCCCAATGATTGGACGCCCCATTGATGCAAGCTTCTCAAGCTGCTGAGTGGCGTGACGGGCGGTGTGTTG
>JAOUQB010000154.1 GCA_029879555.1 Nitrospirota bacterium
AAATGATCCAGGGGGTATTGGGACTGAGATCCTGCCCCTGGGGCATAAGGGTGATGGAAGGAAAGGCCACGGCCTGCATGAAGACTTCATACGTGTTTCCACCCACTGTCGCTTGAAAATGCAAGGGCATGGTGGTTTTCATCACCTGACTGATATTTTTGAGATCAAAGGCTTGATCCTGGCTGACGCCCCCTTTGGCAAAAAGCTCAGAGAGCCATCCATCATTGCTTCGCTGGTGATGAAACAGATTGCCCAAATGCAGAAATTTCAAGGTCGAGGCATTGCGTTGATACACAATGGCACCGGATGGATCGGCTAGCAATACATCGTCATAGATCTTTTCTGTGGCCACGTGTTTGAGTAAATCACCCAGAACGATGCTGGCTGTGGCGGTCACCGTTCCGTCTTGTTCTTGGGCCTGGGCCTGGATCAGGCCATCGGCCTGAGTTGGGGCATAGGTAAACGTGACAGTCGGTGGTTGATTGTTCGGCTGCGTTCCCTCTGCGTGAGATTCTGACGAGGGCTCAGGCGGTTTGACGTTTTGGACAAAGGGCAAGAGACGTAATTGCTCTCGCGTTTGTTGCTTCAACATCAATTTGTAATTCACTGTGTCTTGTGCCGTATTTTGAGGTTGGCTTTGGTCGCTCGAGGCGAACCCTTCCAACACAAGACCTTCATCCGTGAGGGTCTGATGGGCTCCACGTGATCGAATGCCTGAGGTAGGTCCGACAAGCCCGGCGCTTTCCTGCTCTTGAACTCGAAAACGAAAACTCCGTTCATAATTTTTGACGGTTTCCGATAATTCCGTACTCCAAGTCGCTAAGAGTCGAAAGTTGCGTTCGACTAAATAGGAATAATTGTTGGACACATACACATAAAACAGCGTGCCGAAAAAAAGGAGTGTGACGAGGATGGCAACTGGTAAGGCTTTACTCGTCCCTGGTTTCAGGAATGTTTGTAGGACACGAAAGGGTTGGGGGGTCATGATGATCGTTTGGTGTGCGTTCGAATAAACTCCAAAAAGAACATGTCGTGTCCCTGGTATTCCAAAGGCTCAGGTAAAGGAACAGCTTTGAGCACCCCCAATGTAGCGCGAGCGAACAAAAGCTTCAAGGTGTATTTCTGAAAGGAATTGGTCCGGCTTCTTGTTGGATCTTCACAAGGACGAATTCTGCAGATTTAAGTGGAGCAAATCCCACCAAAATATGGATCAGCCCCGCCGCCTGGTCTGTGGTTGTCGTCGTTTCCCTCCCGCATTTGACGAAATAGGCCTGTTGTGCCTTGGCTCCTTGAAACGCGCCTTTCCAAAAGAGCGCCTGCATGAAGGTTTCGACCGATTGACGAATCTTGGCCCATAACGGTTCGTCATTGGGTTCAAAGACGGCCCAGGTCGTTCCCTGTCGGATACTACTCTCTAAAAACAGGGCCATTCGACGAACGGAGATATATTTCCATTCAGGATCTGATGAAAAGGTTCGGGCTCCCCAGGCAACATAGGTCGAGGAGGGTATGTGTTTGAGGGTATTGACCGTGACTGAGGTAAGGGTATTCATCTCTTGGGGAGAAGGAGCATACTCTAATCCCACCACGCCCTGGAGCGTGGCTTCGGTTCCAGCCGGCGCTTTCCAGACTCCGCGAGTTTCGTCGAGTCTCGCAAAAAGGCCAGCCATTGACCCACTGACAGGTATGGTCACGGTTACGCGAGAGGCCGTCTGGGAAGCCATGTGGATCCGGGGATAATATACGATCACATTAGGATGTCGAATGCTCCCTTGAGCGCGAGACCATAGGACGATGTCTTTCACTGTTAGAGGTCGTCCATCCTGTTGAGGTGGGTCTAAAAAATAGATCGCACGATATTTTTCGACCAATGGCACCGACGTGCGAAAAATTTTTTCTGCTTCTTTCGCTGAGAGAAGACTTGTTTCTGGAATGATCAGCATGTTGAAGGATGGGATTTGAGATAAGAGGGATAGTCCCTTTAAAAAAGGAGTCGCCGTTCTGAATGGGCTGGTTCCTAGGGATATGATCCAGACATTCTTGCCGCCATTTTCAAAAAACTGGTTGATCACTAAGGAGGGAAGTTTGTTAGACCTCAGCCCACCATAAATTCGTTCAAGGTCTTTGAGCGAGCGAATATTCGTCGGGGTGTATGACGAACTTTTCGGAAACGTGCCAATGACTACGGCCGTTGATGTGGGGACTCCGACAATGGTTTTGGGGCTGATGCCCATCGTGTGAATCGAGATTCCTGGCTACCTTATGATGTTTGCCCTGTGGACAGAAGACCGTCCGCAACGCCTGGCGTTAACTGAGGGCAGTTTTGAGATTCTTGGTCAGGGTTTTGAGATTGGGGAGAAAAGCTGAGCCTTGATGCTGTTCGGCAATAGTACGGACTAGGGCACTGCCAATGATAACGCCGTCAGCAAATTGTGCTACTTGATGGGCTTGGTCCGGAGTTGAAATCCCAAATCCAACAGCCACTGGTTTTTTGCTCATTCGTTGAATCGTCTGGACATTTTTTTTGACTTGGGTGAGATCGGTCAATTGCGCACCGGTAATCCCGGTAATGGAGACATAGTAGATAAATCCGTGGGTTCGTTTCATGACTTCTTGACGGCGTTGTGGGGTACTGGTGGGAGCCAAAAGAAAAATCACCACCGGTCCGCCAGCTGCCGTTGTGGCGTGATACAGCGCATCTGATTCTTCTGGGGGCAAATCGGGAACAATCAGCCCATCGATACCTGCTGAAACTGCCTCTGCGCAAAAGGTCTCTAACCCCATCGCCAGGATGGTGTTGTAATAGGCCATGAAGATGAGAGGAATGTTGGTTTTTGTTCGAACAGATTGAACGGTCGAAAGGATTTTCTTCAGAGTGGTTCCTGATTTCAACGCACGCTCGGCGGCCTGTTGAATAACCGGTCCGTCCGCAATGGGATCAGAGAACGGAACACCTAATTCAATGAGATCGGCCCCGCCTTCGGCCAACGCCAGCACCAGTGATTCAGTGATCTCCAAAGACGGGTCGCCAGCCATAATGTAGGGAATGAGGGCTTTGCCCCCTTTAGCCTTCAAGTCCTTGAATGTTTGTTGGATGCGATTTGTCATAGTTAAGTGAAATGTAAAAAGTGAAAAGTTAAAAGGAAGAACGAAAAATCGACTTGTTTTCTTTGAAAAAAATCTTGCGTTTCACTTCTCACTTCTCACGTTTTCCTTACAGGGGGATGCCACGCATTCGAGCGATTTGTTGAACATCTTTGTCTCCACGGCCGGAAAGGTTCATCACAAGAATCTGATTTTTTTTCATCGTAGGGGCTAGCTTGACCACTTCGGCCACGGCATGGGCACTTTCTAGAGCCGGGATAATGCCTTCTTCCTGAGAGAGTAGGTCAAAGGCTGCCAGGGCTTCCTTGTCGGTCGCAGAGGTATACTGCATGCGTCCTATGTCATGATAGAAGCTATGTTCCGGCCCCACTGCGGGATAATCCAAACCTGCCGAGACGGAATGGGTGGGATTGACCTGCCCATCCTGATCCTGCAGCAAATAGGTCATAGTGCCGTGCAGCACTCCAGGCCTTCCACCAGAAAAACGAGCCGCATGTTCCCCGCTTTCAATGCCATGTCCGCCGGCTTCGACACCCACCATCTTGACCTTAGTGTCCTTGATAAAGGGATAAAAGAGCCCCATGCTATTGCTTCCTCCGCCGACACACGCCACCAGACAGTGAGGCAAGCGTCCAGCCTGCGTCAAGATTTGCTTGCGCGCTTCTCGACCAATAACTGATTGAAAATCGCGAATCATCATCGGGTAGGGATGAGCCCCCAACACGGAGCCCAACAGATAATGAGTGGTCCCAACATTGGTGGTCCAATCACGCATGGCTTCACTAATGGCATCTTTTAACGTGCGACTTCCCGCATTCACCCCCGTTACTTTGGAGCCAAGAAGGCGCATGCGAAATACGTTCAGGGCTTGTCGCTCCATATCATCCGTACCCATATAAATTTCTGCTTCGAGCCCGAACATCGCTGCCACGGTGGCCACAGCGACACCATGCTGGCCCGCACCGGTTTCGGCAATGACGCGTTTTTTCTTCATGCGGCGGGTCAGCAAGGCCTGGCCTACCGTGTTGTTAATCTTATGCGCCCCGGTATGACACAGATCTTCTCGCTTGAGATAAATTTTGGCCCCACCAAGTGTTTTGGTCAGTCGTTCGGCAAAGTACAGGGGCGTAGGACGGCCGACAAAATTCTTAAGGCAAGAATGAAATTCTTCCTGGAATTTTTTGTCATGTTTGATTTTGTGATAGGCCTGATCCAGCTCATGGATGGCGGGCATCAGTGTTTCCGGCACATACATGCCCCCAAATTGTCCAAATCGGCCATGTTTATCAGGATACGTCGCCATAGAGTATTTGAACTTTCGACTAAGACATTTCAGCGCTCCCTCGCCCTTAAGGGCTTTGGTCCGAAGAGGAACAAAGGTTGGGGTGAGGGTGAAGAGCGCATTTGATAGTTAAGCCACTAGAATAACTATGCCGATCGTCTATAAGTAAAAAAGAATTGAGTATAACGACGAAAGGGCTAACACTCAAGACGAACGGCTTGCACAAATGCACGAACCTTTTCGTGATCCTTTTTCCCTGGGCGCTCTTCCACTCCACTACTCACATCAACTCCATACGGCTGAACCTGTTGAATGGCCTCTTGCACATTTTTTGGCGTTAAGCCTCCGGCCAGGAGAATGGGCGCGTTCTTGGCGACTTCTCGGGCCAACGTCCAATCCACAGTTTGCCCGGTTCCTCCATAGGCGTCTGAGGAGAACGCATCAACGACAAAACCTCTCATGCCTATCCGGCCTTTATATTCGGCTAGAGCGAGCAAGCTACCGCGATCTTGAAGCCGAAGTGCCCGCAACACGGGTCGACTTAAGGTTTCACAAAAAGTGGGGGTCTCATCACCGTGCAGTTGGGCGAAGGCCAGACCACATTCATTGTAAATATTCCTGATGGTTTCCTGGTCCTGATTGACGAAGACTCCAACAGAAAGAACAAATGGGGGAAGTTGCGCAATAATGCGCTTGGCCACAGCGTGTTCAATGCAGCGTGGGCTTTTTGGATAAAAGACAAAGCCTAACGCATCAGCCCCTGCCTCTACGGCAACCTGAGCATCTTCCGCATTGGTAATCCCGCAAATTTTTATTTTAATGGACATAGGGATCAATCTGACGGAGTAGGATTGAAGGATCTTTAGAATGAAGCCATTACACCCAACGAGATCCGGCCGGCTCCTCAGTGGACGTGATGGTTGTAGGCAGTAATTCTCTGATTTTTTCTTCAATAGAGTTGGCTCGTAGGAGCGATTCTCCGATGAGCATTGCCCGGGCGCCCGCTTCAAAAATTTTCACAACGTTGTCTCGCTTATGAATGCCGCTCTCACTGACGATGAGTTTGTCTGAGGGAATTCGCTTCGCTAGACGCTCGGTCACCCCCAGATCGGTGGAAAAGGTTTTGAGATCCCGATTGTTAATGCCGATGAGCTTGGCGGTGGGAATTCGTTCAAGCACGGTATCCAATTCTTGTTCATTGTGTGTTTCAATCAGGACATCGAGGTGCAGTCCTGTGGCAAGGACAAAGAAGTCTTCCAATTGGATTCGATCTAAGCCGGCGACAATCAATAACACGCAATCTGCCCCATGGGCGCGGGCTTCATAAAACTGAATGTCGCCTACCATGAATTCTTTATTGAGGGTGGGTAGGGCGACGGATTTTTTCACGGCAGCTAAGAAATCTAAACTCCCTTGAAAGAATTCTTGATCGGTGAGGACAGAAAGGGCGTGAGCCCCGGCCTCACGATATTGTTGGGCAATGGCCACAGGGTCAAACCCATCTTTGAATTCTGGACGCATCAGCCCCTGACTGGGCGAGGCCTTTTTCACTTCAGCAATTAACGCCGGAGCTGCTTCTGAGTGCCCCGCTTCAAGCGCGTGAATAAACCCTAAGGGCGCAGGTTGGTCGGTGATCCGAGTTTTCATCGAGGACAGATAGCCCCGATTTTGTTTCCGACGCAATTCTGACTTTTTGTGATCCAAAATTCGTGAAAGTATCATGCGGCCTGTGCGTTGGTATACGAAATGAGTTGTTCAAGCTTTTCATACGGTGCTCCGCTATCCAGAATTCGGCCAGCTTCCTCAAATGCCGTTTTCAAAGAAGTCGCTTTGCGGCAGGCCACTAATGCCGGGGCGGCATTC
>JAOUQB010000155.1 GCA_029879555.1 Nitrospirota bacterium
CTGGTATAAATTTACTGATTCGGCCCGCAGCTTGTGCAAGATGAAATTGCCTGTGATATGCAGCAATCTGTTGAGGAGAGAAGACAATAATACCATCACCTAGCCGACAGGGACGCACAAGTTGGATCGGAGAAGTGCCTTGCCGCAAGCGTAAAACTTGCTCTTCAACCTGTGAGAAGGAGAGCCCTTGTCGCTGTAATTCCTGTTGATCAACCTGTGTAAGAGATAACAAGCCCGTTCCCCTGCTTCGATGCTGGTTAACTCGAAGCCACTTCTTGTTCACTCCGTGGGCGGCGGTGGCAAATGACTAAGACTTCATCAATATTGTTGTCATGCGTCAACCCCGGCTTAAATTTCAATTTTTTTTGAAATTTAAGGCCAAGAGGAAAGAGAAAACGATTATGGAACGACATCGCCATTTCAAAATGCCGACGAAGAAACCATGTGCCAACCCTACTCAATAAGGGGCTGTTTGGTTGCATGCCATAGGCGGTGCTGCGTTGAATCTCCAATTCATGTTGGTTGATCAAGCCAAGAAGGTCGCTTGGTTCATAGCGGCGAAAATGCCCAACAAGGGTATCGAATGGCGTCCAGGCCTGTGCAAAGAGAGGGACGGAGAAGACCAGGGTTCCTCCGTCTTCCAATAAACGGTTGACCTTGGAAAAAATGGCCTGATCATCGGGAATATGTTCAATGATGTCGAAAAGACAAATGAGATCGAAGGGGGTTTCTGAAATTGGGAAAGTTTCAAAGTTACCAACGTGAACGTGGCCGCCTGCGTTCCGAAGATGGCGGCAGGCCTCCTCGCTCGTATCCACAAACATTGTGTCCTGAATAGGGAGCCGTGGACGAAGACCAGGCCCAACTTCGAGGCGGCGCGGTGCCGTACGAGAGAGCTCAGAAAGAACCTCCCACGTATTAAAATGTTCGGGACCATAAAATTTGGAGTTGGCCCAGAGGCGCTGATAGAAATCCTGATTGATTTCGGCCATTCGGTGGCGATCTTCTCTTTGAACTTGCTGCATGGATTTCATGGATGCACTTAACCGATGAAAGGGAAAGCCTGATGCCTATAGGAGTCAGGGAAGAGCGAGATAATGTCCCTGCATGAACAACATGATTCTATGTCAAAGAGTGAAGAATTGGCCATATAGACTTGCGAATGCAATTTGGTAGGATAACGACAAAAAAAGAATATTAAAACTGAAAATCTGTTGCCAAGCGTTCTTGAACCTGCTCAAAGGAAGATCACTAATATTTTTTGATTCGGGAGATACCGTGATGACTATTGTTCAGTTGATTGTCTGGGGTCTGGTCGGAACAGTCTTGAGTGGCTGCACATTGAAAGCTACAACCGATACGAGCACTGATGGTACAACAGAATTTTTATCCTCCACTACCGGGGGAACCTGGTGGACTGAAGACGGTTTGATAAAACCGGGGCACCATGCTGGGGCTTTTGTCGCCCTCAATTACGATAATCTCCTGCAGGACATGGCCAAAGGAGAAGGAGAGTATGTAGCGGCATTCGGGAAGCTACTCCATGTCCACCCCGTACATCAGCAGGCCTTTGCCGATCGATTACAACAACGCTATCCAGATCTCTCCGGGCTCAAGGTTGGTCAAGATCCCATGACGGTGAAGCAATTTCTTCATGAGGTCGATTCCGTCACCACACAGACTGTATCCCCATCTTTGTAAGAGCCCAATTCCCATTCTCTCGTTCAGGACTTTTTGGCAGGTGGCTCCACCATCCACCGAGAAATTAGCTATTCGTGTTCTTTGGTAACCTTCATCGGTCTGCTTAAGGCTGTACGGGCTTAACTATCGGCCCCACCTTGCAAGTAGCCTAGTCCAATTTTTAAAGCCCGTCTGGTGATCTCCGGCCATCGGGCCTCGGGATACTCTGCCAACACCTTAGATGATTTGGCATCCTGAATATCAAGTTCCTTAATTCGAATAATCCCATCTTCTATTTTGACGTCAGCCACTGGACTCTCCTTTGGTTAAGACACGTCTTCCTCGGTGTGGGCAGGAATATGTCAAGTAAAATAGTGTGAATGCTGAGAATAAACCGGCATCGTCTTTTCTTGTAGTCATTCGCCGGCAAGATTCGCCTTTGGTATTTCACTGCCCTGGATCCGTTGACTAAGGACCCATCGGTTAAGAGGGGTTGTTGAGGCTCCTGCTGTAAAATATTTCAGCGTGTGATAAAAAATATACACGGCGTCATCGGCGGGCTCGGCGGTTGCCACCTGAAATTGTTCCCATTCATAGTGTGTGGTGGTTTTCGTGCCGGAGAGTGTAAGGTCGCCGCTTAATCGAACATCGACTTCGTCAATTTCAATCTCACTGGTCTCTTTTTTCCTGGCTACTTTATCACTATTAATGACGAGCTTGAGAATGTTTCCAATTTCATACTTGGGCTTGGCCAAGGTTTCCTGGGCGATCCGCAGTAACTCTGCATTGGTCGAGGCGGCTTTGGGCATTCGTACGGACTGCAGGGCTTCGGCCCGTTGTGTTCGATACCGGGTTTTGGCCTGGATAATCGCATCACGAAGGGTTTGGCGCTGGGCGAGCGTCTCTCTTTTCAGAAGGGTATCCAAGGCGATCCCGGCTTCCACTATGTGAAGCTCACGATCCAATCTCTCTATTGATTCCGCCTCTCGGCCTTTACCCAAAAAGTCATTTTCCAGTGATTGCTGATTGGTTGGATCGAGATTTCTGAACCATTTCAAGGTGTCTTGGGTGGCTTCTACTTGGACCTGTACATTGGCTTCCAGTTGCTTCAGCGTGTCATCGATTGATCTGACATCCTGTTGCAAGGTATTCATGAGCCGGGACACATCTTGTGAATCGAAGGCTGCGCCTTCTTCCAACGTTCCCCGGGTGGCTGGCAGCCAAGCCTTTTCCTGAATAACCTTCAATTGGCGAAAATCAGAAATCGCCGCTGTTCGGACGACTTTGGCTTGTGCAATCCATTGGGTCATATCCTGGCCGGTATAGGGAATACCAGGAGTCGGAGGGGGACGTCTGCTATATATTTTTACCTGGAGATCTGTCAGACGAGCTTGAACATCGCCTAACTCCTCAAGAGCGACGCTGGCCTGATCCTTCCCAAAACGAATCATCCCGTCAAATTTTTGGAGTTCGGCGGTAGCCTGCTGAACATCAGAATCCTGGGCAAAGCCTGAATAGCCTTGAAGAGATTGATGAAAGCGTGCAGCGGCCGCCAGATATTGTTTGACGTACTCCGAATCTTGGAATGGCTTGGGTCCGCCTTGATCCAGGGTTTCTGTGGCACTGACAATATCTCGTGTAAGTTTTTTTATCCGTGCACGGTCTTGAGAAATCATGGCTCCTTGTGTCGGAGGTGAATGTTCTATTGAGGTCGTGGGTAAGGGGCTATTTTTCGGCGGATCCAGGACAGGAGCAGAAGATGTGGCTTGGGCCTTCTTCATCAATTTCGATTGTAAGGTGTTGACGAGATTGTTGAGGCGAGAATCAGCCAATCGCCATGATTCATGGGATTGATTGTTCGAGGTATCCAGACGTTCCCGAGTCAATTGTAAGAGTTTTAAAGCCCGGTATACGGCGCTATCCGGCGTGGTGGTCTTTTTTGAAAACTGCGCTTCAATGCGTGTCATGTCATCCATAGCCGCGTTGATTTGGGTGTCGACTGGTTCGATGGCCAATCCTCCTTGCGGGAAACACAGCAAGAGCACAAACCCCATACACATTGAAAAGGGTCTCATTATTCCGATCCTCAATAAATTTTGGAAGCCCAACGACTTCATGCTACCAATCATGGCAACCAATGAAAAGAGACGCAGCATTGAAACAAGAACAGGTTCTGTCTCGCCAGAGTCGTACTCAACATTGAGAAGATGCCTGATTTTCTTGACAGGTTGTAGGGGCAATGCTAGCATTTTCTAAGTCTTTCCAGCATGAAATCACTCAAAAAAACAATTTTTTCACCTGAGGCCAATCCCATGCTCATAAAAAAGCAGAGGTGTCACCATCAGCTCGTGAACGTTCTGTTTCTGGGAGTGTTTATCTTGGCCCTCATTTCTTGTGGCGGTCCGCCAAATTGGGTGAAAGAAGGCTCAGGTGTTCTCAATCAAGACGATTCCAAATCTATTTATGGCATGGGCGCCATTGTTGGGGTCAAAAATGAACCTCTGGCTTGGGAAGCGGCTGAAAACCGAGCTCGAGCCGAACTGGCCAAAACGTTTCGGTCCTATACCGCGTATCTCATGCAAGATTATGCCGCTTCGACGACTGCAGGGAATTTCACTAAATCGACCGAAGAACAAAACGTGGAGCGAGCGGTGAAAACCTTCACGGCCATTACCTTAAATGGGGTGCGTCCGGTTGATCGTTATAAAGACGAAGACACAACGACATATTATGTCTTGACGAAATTATCCATTGAGGACATGAAGGCCGTCCTTCAACAATCGGAAGAGTTAGATGCTGAAGTTCGCGCCTATGTCCAAAAAAATGCCGACCGGGTATTTAAGCAACTGCAAGAAGAAGAAGCGAAGCGCCCGGGTGGGTTATAGCTTCGTCTGTTTGTGCGAGTACAACAAGTGGACCAACCCATGACATCCTTGCCCCCTAATACTATGACGACTTTTCGATGCAGTCTTTTGATCGGTCTTTGCGTGTTAAGCCTGGTCGCTTTGACAGGTTGTGGGAAAGAGAAGAAGGTCACGCGTGTCGATCCGGGTGTGGTCACTGATTTAAGCGGTCGGTGGAACGATACGGATTCTAAAATGGTGGCCGAAACCATGATTCAGGAAATGGTGAATCGCCCGTGGCTGCAAAAATTTACAGGAACGCAGGGGCGTGAGCCGGTGGTGATAGTCGGAACGATTTTGAATAAAAGTCACGAACATATTGATGTGGGAACGTTTGTCACCGATCTAGAACGAGAAATGACCAATTCTCAAAAAGTGTTATTTGTTGCCAGTAAAAGTGAACGAGAAGAGATTCGAGATGAACGCAAAGAGCAGGCTGTCTATTCTCGAGAAGATACGCAAAAGCGCCCAGGTCAAGAACTGGGTGCGGATTTCATGATGAAAGGCACGATTGCCACCATTCTGGATGAATCGGCTGGGACAAAAGCCATCTATTATCAAGTCGATCTCGATCTCATTGATTTAGAAAATAATGTCAAATCCTGGTATGGCCAGAAAAAAATCAAAAAGGTTGTTGAACGAAAACGCACGTTGTTCTAAATCTATGCCTGCCCGTGTCATTGCCACCGATACGTCACGTTCTCCCGTCTAAGTGTTCGCCGTCCTTTCCGCTTACCTTTCCTAGTCTTTCTAGCCAGGACTCCGGTGGTCCATTTCTTCTCGGTCTTTCCTTAAGGCTGTTTGTTGTCGTCCTCAGCTCCGTCTTCTTTCTGGGTTGTAGCGGGCCCATGGCTCACTATGCCGGAATAGAACGAAGTCTTTTAACTGGTCAGCCGGCACAAGCGATTCAACTCATGCAGGCCGCCAAGGAGGAATATGGCACCAAAAGTCGTCTTCTGTTTCTCATGGATCAGGGCATGGTTCTCCATTTGGCTGGTCAGTACGCCGAGAGCAATAGTGTGCTGGAAGAAGCCCATCTCCTCATTGAAGATCTGTACACCAAACGTCTGCGTGATGAAGCGGCTTCGTTGCTGGTGAATGAAGCGCGCCAACCCTACGAAGGGGCGCCACATGAGCATGTCATGGTGAACGTGGTGAAGGCCCTCAACTATGCGGCCCAGCAACAATGGAATGAGGCCTTAGTCGAAGCCAGAAGAATCGACCATCGACTCAATGTGCTCAGTGATAAAGAGGAAGGAAAAGATCGGTATCACGAAGATCCGTTTGCGCGCTATCTGGTGGGACTGCTGTACGATATTGCGGGTGACACCAATAATGCCTATGTCGGCTATCGCAAAGCGGAACAAATCTATAAAGAAAATGTTGGGTGGACGCGTGTGATGCTTCCCGATGTGTTAAAACGCGACCTCATTCGCACCGCGAATCGCTTGGGCTTGCAAGGGGAGGCCAAACAATACCAGGAAAAGTTTCCAGAAGTGGCCAACCCAACCAGTGTAAGTCCGCGAGGCAACCTCGCTCAAATTGTGGTGGTGAGCTATCATGGAAAGGGTCCCAAGAAAGAAGATCTGTTGATTGATGTCCCTGTAAGCCTGGATGCTCTCGCCTTGGTAGCCTTAACCAAACCTGGTCTTCGTCGAAGT
>JAOUQB010000156.1 GCA_029879555.1 Nitrospirota bacterium
GAGTCCCCTCTTCCTTGTGTGACATCCTCAACTCTGCAAGTCTTCATCTTCTAGTAAGTCTTCACTGTCAGGCATCCCATACGCCACAAATTTCGCATACGAGAGATAAATTTGGCTGCTGTCCCGCATCGCGGTTGCCCCGGCCTTCATTCGTTGGAACTTGACTTGGTCTGGTTGGGCCTCACTTTTTTGTAAGGCTCCGACGTATTCTTCTAACAAAATTGAATAGCGTTGCATGGCCTGTTCAATTTCCATATAGGCTTGCATGATGTCTTCTTGCATTGATGGTCCTCCACGAAAATAATTTTCACCTTACAAAAGCCCATCTCCCTGGTCAACTTTCGTAGGCATAACCGAAGAGGGTGGGTTCGATGTATTGAGAGGCTGGCGCCGAGATACGGGAAGAGGAATGTTGTGTTGACCACGTTTGACCCGTTTTTCTGGTATTCAGTAGAATGCCGTGGCCTAAGTTGTAGAATCCCATCGTGTGTGGTGTTCAAAGAGAAAACGTTGGTGTCTTAGTTGATTCGCGTCATGAATACCTCACCTCTCCCATGGGTTTCTGTTGTCATTCCCATCAAAGATGAACGGGACAACATTCCGTTATTAGCTAGCCAACTGCTGACATTTTTTGAGGGAAGGCCAGAGAGTGCCACTGCTTCCTTTGAATTGGTGTTTGTGGATGACGGAAGTACGGATGGCAGTGAGGCCGTGTTGGATGAATTGGTCCAACAATCGGATGCCGTTCGGGTTATTCACCTCGACAAAAATCATGGGCAAACGGCTGCTTTTGATGCAGGGTTTCGACAGGCCAAAGGTGAGTTGATTGCGACGATGGATGGAGATCTGCAATATGATCCCGCCGATTTCGCAAAGCTGCTCGTGATGGTGAATCAGGTTGATTTGGTCTGTGGTCGACGTGCGGCGCGCCATGACAACATGGTGCGCCGATGGTCCTCACGCATTGCCAATCAAGTGAGAAATTGGGTCGTGCATGATGGTATTGCCGATACCGGATGTTCGTTGAAAATTTTTCGACGGGCAGTCGTTGAGCGAATGCCGTTGTTTAAAAACATGCATCGGTTTTTCCCTGCGTTGGCGCAAATGTATGGCTTTACGGTGACGGAAGTCCCAGTCCAACATTTCCCTCGCACGCATGGTCTGTCGAAATATGGCGTGGGGAATCGACTCTTTGTCGGCCTGTATGATTTGTTTGCGGTCCGCTGGATGCAAAAGCGCTGTCTGAACTATACGATGCGGGAATCTCAACATCCCAAATCTCAAAGCTGAATGGTTGCGAATGGATTTCACCTCCCTTCCCACGAATGAATTGATTTGGGTAGGAATTGGCTTTTTTGGCCAAAGTTTGTTCTTTTCCCGTTGGTTGCTCCAGTGGTTTGTCTCAGAGAAAAAATCGGAAAGTCAGATTCCCGTGTCCTTTTGGTATATGAGCTTAGTAGGAAGTGCCATTGTGCTCGCCTACGCGATTCATAAGAATGACCCGGTGTTCATTGCCGGACAAAGTGTCGGAACCGTCGTCTATATTCGCAACCTTATTTTGATTCATCGCGCAAAAGAACGAGTCAAGAGTGGATAATCCTTCCAATCCATCGGACTCGCCTTCCCCGCTTTCTTCTTCTCTTGCATCCGGGTTTTCACAATCTTCACTCACGCATGTGGTGCTGTTAGTCGTGCTGGGCATCTGGCTGTTCGGCCTCGAAGGTGGATGGCTGGGCGGGTTGGAGATGAGTGGGTTGGGGTTAACGGATCGGGATGAAGGCAGTAACGCCGAAGCCGCCCGAGAGATGCTGGAAACAGGCGATTGGATTTCACCGACACTCAATTATGAACCGCGATACGCGAAACCTGCTTTTGTGTATTGGCTTATAAGCGGCTCCTACTCCCTCTTCGGCATCAATGAATTTGCCGCACGATTGCCTTCGGCTATTTCGGGTCTCTGTGTCGTGTTGTTGCAGTATGCGTTTGTGTATCGATGGCTTGGCGCACCGATGGCGTTGTTGTCGTCGCTCATGCTGCTGCTCAATATGGAATTTCTAGCTATCAATCGTATGGTGCTCACCGACCCGGAGTTGGTCGTCTTCACCACCTTAGCGGGCTATAGTTGTTGGCAGGCCCTTCAAGGGCACACGAAATCCTGTCGATGGTGGTTTCTCAGCTTTTATCTGGCCATGGGATTCGGCATGCTGGTCAAGGGACCCGTCGGCATTATCATTCCATTGGTTGGCGTGATTCCCTATCTGACCCTGACGAGACAATGGAAGCTTTTTTGGCAACAAGGATTTCCCATCCTAGGCATCGGCCTGGTCCTGTTGGTGGCTGCCCCTTGGTATCTTGCCATGTTCAACATTCATGGTGAGGCCTACTGGTCTGCCGCACAAGCGAACACCACCGGTCGGTTCATGAATCCTATGGAGGGCCATGGCGGGACGTTCTTTTTTTATGTACCCATCTTGCTGCTGGGGTTTTTCCCGTGGAGTGCGTTTTTGCCCTCCGTACTCTATCAATCACTGAATCAGTGGAAAGCCTATTGGAACGGGCAGGACTTTGCCTCGCAAGAGCACAATTTGGAATTCTTCCTCAGCCTGTGGATTGTGGGCCTCTTGATTTTTTTTACCCTCTCGGCCACGCGATTGCCGCATTATATCTATCCGCTGTTTCCAGCGTCGGCCATCTTGGTTGCGCTGTGGTGGCAACGTTTTCAAGCCATGGTTTTGCCTCTGGATTGGCGAGTGGCTCGATGGCTCCTCCTGGGCATAGGCTATGTGTTGGGGATTGCCATCATTGTCGCCCCACCGATCTTTCACCATTTTATCCAGCAAATTGCCAGAGAGTTTCCCGCTGCCGTGCATGTGGATTTTGGGTGGCTTCCAACCATCTTGGGCTTAGTCATTGTTTTGGGAACCATGGGCATCCGACTTTGTCTGGATTCAGAAGCAAAGCGATCCTGGGCGCTGGCAATAGCCGGTGGGATGATGCTGTTCTTTGGTGTACTTCTTGTGAAAGGGGCGGTTCCGATCTATCACATGTATTTCATTGAACCACCTCAGCAATTAGCAGCTATTGCCGGGTTTAACTTGGGGAAAGATGATCGCCTGTTGCAAGTCGGCAGGAAGCGGCCGTCCCTCAGTTTCTATGCCCAACGCAAAGTTCACTTTCTCGGGCCGCACGATGAGCAAGAATGGAAGGAGCACCTGGCCGCTTCAGGCAAGAAAATGATAATTCTCCAAACACCGCTCCGGCGGGATGTTCCAGAAGCCGTCGCTGATTGGACCGTTGTCCTCGAACACGGCGGCTTTTCTCTCCTCTCCAGCGAACCGCTGTTGTAAGCTCCAGATATGAGAACCTTGATGGAGAATGCTGGCACCACTATAGTGGTTTAACTTTCAACTAAGACCATTCAGAACTCCCTCGCCCTTTCAGGGAGAGGGTTGGGGTGAGGGTGGGGGGCTATTTGATGGGTAAAACACTATATTTGTCACAGGTAGGGTGAGTGCTGTTCTGCAATGGGGTGGCACTGTCCAGTGATTGGTGTATAGCGAAATGGGCCAGGGCGAGAAACTTGTTGTTTATTCACTCCATGACGTGTCATAAAAAAGTCTTCAATGTCATTTCGGTTGTCGGTTTGGTTTTTGGCTTTTGGGGGTGCGATTCTGAGAGGCCCTTTCACAGTGAGGCCATCTATCAGGCTCCAAAAGCAGGATATGAAATGACCATTTCAGCAACGGGAGTCGTGCCTGTAGGAGCGGATATCGTCGATGTGCCATCAGGGAATGTCGAGTTTCGACCACTGGCCAATCAGCAAGGTAAAAAACGGATGTCGCTGGTGGTTCAGAGTGAAACAAACGCGTCCTACCAGTTTGATGGGGAAAATGCCGCTGCTGTGGAATGGGACTTCAGAACACGAAAGGCAATTTTTAATGAAATCCTGACTCAGGCCGGTTACAACCAACTCAATGCCGATGAAATCGAGGAAAGTCTGGAGGTCATGTATGGCGTACTGTATGGACCAAAGGCTGCGCCATTAAAAGGGCAAACAGAATTTTTACAAGTTATCGAGGTTAAACAATCCATGAATTAACGAGTTTCCAACATTGGCCTTATGCAGATCCGCTTCACTTCGCAAGGTATCTTTCCAAAAGTTTTTTGTATGGACCGACCCCTTTGAGTACGGTGGCTTCTCCCTTCTCTCCAGCGAACCGCTGTTGTAATAAGCAACCCTAACATTATTAAGCGGATGCCAATAAGGAGTCTAAAAATAGTATGTTATTTGTTAATTGAACTTTGGTTTTTTCAGGGGACAAGCCGTATTATGAAGGGTTCAATTAAGTCATATGCCGGAATTTTGCAGGACTACTTATATGACAGTCACTAAACTTACGGCTTTTTATTTTTTTCTTGCCCCATCAACAATGGAAACTTCTAATTTTAGTTAATTGAAACTATATGAAGGAACCAACCGAGCTGCTGTTAGTGTTCGCTACGAGGGTGGGAGAAAATGGGCTTTCATAATGGCCCAATAGGGCATACGGTGCTTGACTATCGAAATCCTGGGCATTTCGAAATGCCTGAAGATTATAAAGTATGCACCTCTTGCCTCCCTTCTTCTTGCATACCCTCCATTCGAGGGGGTGGTGACAAATAAATGAGAACTTCTGTTAAGGTAATTCATTCATAAATTACTGATTGAGTCGCACGGCCTCTGGTTTCTTTTCCAAACTCTGGGAAAATTTTAGATTCGGAGAGGCAGGCTCGCAATTTTTCATGTTTGGAGGATACTCCATGTACCAACTTCCAAGTTACCCCATCACAAGAAAAGCATTCAAATTCACCTGGCTTGCTGTATTCGTTTTTTCCCTCCTCACACATCAGTCTCACGCGATGAATTTCCAGGTTCAACTTGAGTCCGAGGCTGATGTGGGGTCGAATGAAGTCCTCTACATCGCCTACAATTCGTTCACCGATCTCACTGGGAGCATTGAGGCAGGTAGCTTTTTCTCTCCGGTGAACATTAGTGGCGCCTATAGCACCACAGGGCTAGCGTACGATGGGAGCCAATATATCGTTCAACTTGAGTCCGAGGCTGATGTGGGGTCGAATGAAGTCCTCTACATCACCTACAATTCGTTCACCGATCTCACTGGGAGCATCGAGGCAGGCAGCTTTTTCTCTCCGGTGAACATTAGTGGTGCCTATAGCACCACGGGGCTAGCGTACGATGGGAATAAAGGCAGTTCTGGGGGAGTCATTCCCGAACCTTCCACCATGCTTCTCTTTGGTACTGGATTAGCGGGTTTGGCTGGGTGGCGTTGGCGAAAACCAAGGTAACCTAGATAGAGAAAATTCTTGTGAAGGAGCCCTTGACCATCCGAGTCAGGGGCTTTTTTTGTAAAAAGAAGTGGGGAAGGTCCTTTTATCCAAATGCAGACACAATGGTCTCAAGAATCCCTCCTCCTATAAAGACAGGAATAGGGTCGATTGGATCTTGAGTTATATGAGTAGGCTGGACAAGGAAAACTTCATGGAGGGTAAAGCCATGTTGCACATCTAGTTTACGAAGACGCCCCCCCTTCTAGTGTGGCCATGCGACAATTTTGGCAATTTTTTTTTACGCGCACTCCTAGTAAGTCCAGATATTGGGAAGTCTCTTTTTCTGGCGATTTTTTGACCTCGGGATGTTTCTTTCTGTAGGTCTCTAATTCCCCACCATCGATCCAAATGGATGTGGTGCTCTTCAATGGGAATAAGTGTATTTTCGCAGAATGGGCAATGCATAAGAATTTTATCTTCTCACAGGTACCAATTAAAACAAGGGGAAAAGGCACGCTCATACTTATCGGAAAGTAATTCTCCAAGTCTTTTTGTCTTGGTAGCCTCCTTTCTGCTGACCGACGCCTGCCGCCCGTCCCCGTAGGCGGATGCTCCTATGAGCTGGCGGGCCCTGTTTGAGCATAGCGAGTTGGTCCGCCTTCCCGTGATTCGCATCCGCCTAATTTGATAAGGCCGGGTGGGGCGTCAATGGTTTTGGGTCCTTTTGCCGAAACAAAAGGATCTCGGCTGCCGGGCCGAAACCCGGCATCTTTGGTACGTTTAGTATATGAAAGAGGAAAAGCGGATTGAGTAAGCTAGGGGGGCGAGGAGAAACATTCCTATTCCTAGAAGCGCTTCAAACCAGATTGGATTTAGGCCTGCGATGAAATTGTTTTGGTTTT
>JAOUQB010000157.1 GCA_029879555.1 Nitrospirota bacterium
GAGATCGAAGGCGAGCCTGATCGTGAGAAGCTGAAGTGGCTTGCGCAGGAAATCCCCCGACGTTTCCCGTTCCTTGGTGCGGTTTTGCATGGGGGGGGAGTGTTTCAGTCAGCACGCTGGCATCTGCGCGCCGATTCGCCCTCCGTTCCGCTGCCGCTGGAGTTTCATCGATTTGAGGATGTGCCGGGCGATGAGGCGGTGGTCGCCTCCGCACGGGCATTGCGTTTGAGCCTGTTGAAGCTGCGCCTCCATGAAAATGGCCGCCCGCCGCATCTTAGGCTTGACGTCGTGAGGCATCAGCGTGGCCGCTGGCTGTTGCTCATCACTTGGTCGCATTTGTTGCTTGATGCAGTGGGTATCGAGCTTTTCGTGTGTGCCATTGCCCGCCTCTGGGATGATGCAGATGCCGTGATGCCCAATCACCACGCCTTGCAATTAAAAGTCAGTGCGTGGCAGCGATTCCAAGACAGCGAAGCCAGCCGAGAATATCTTTTCCATCTCTCTCGCAAGCATTTTCCATCTGCTAGTAGAGGCCGCTATGCAAAGGGCGATCCGGTTCATCTTGTAGAAACATTCTCTGATGAAGAGAGTCGTCGATTCGGTGAGGTCCTGAAAAGTGTTGGGGGGGATTTGATGGCTGTGTTCTTTCATGCCGTCCTCGCGGCGAGGGCGCATCGGGCATTGCTCCACGCCCGCGGGGTCAAGAACGCCTCGATTATGCTGCTTGTCCCGGCGCAATTGAGGCCGAAGACTGACGCCGGTGATCCCGTCATTTTCCAGAACAACATGACCATGTTGCATTATGTGCTGGAGAATGATGAGCTTGATAACATGAGTTCCGCCTGCCATCTGTTGATGCGGCAAAACGTCGAACATCTTCGGCGGAAGCATCATCTGTCATTCAGTGCCTTGCTCTCCCTCACCCGGCGTATTCCAAGCCGCCTCCTGCTGCGCCTCATCCGTTGGCAGAACCGAGGTGAGCTGGCGTCTCTTTTTCATTCATGGACCGGGACGTTTGCGCAAGGAATTGATCATGCCTTTGGCGGTCGGGTGCTCAATGGCTATCATATTCCTAGCGTCCCAGCACCAGCTGGCTCGGGACTCTTTTTTTCCGACTGTCAGGGACGAATCTCCATTGTCTTGAGCTGGGTGAATTCGTGTGTGAGTGCTGAGGAAGTGGCCATCATGCGCAAACAATGGCGGCATGATCTTCTCGGAGAACCCGTATCATGAGCGAGCCATACGACGTGGCTGTGATCGGTGGCGGTAGTGCGGGCATAGCAGCTGCCCTTGCAGCCGTGCGACGTGGAGCGCGAGTACTGCTTGTGGAACGCCAGGGGTATCTCGGTGGTGCCGGCACAGCCTCACTCGTTCATACATTTTGCGGACTCTATCTGCCTGGGGATGACCCGAGGTTAGCCCATCCGGGCATACCAAGCGAAATAGCGAAACGGTTGTTGGCAGATGGCATTGCCCAACAACCTGTGCGTCTCGGCCGCGTGCATGTGCTGCCGCACCATCCGATGCGCCTCGCCGCCTGGTATGATCGCTTGTGTTCAGAGACTCTGGGGCTTGACGTGAGGCTGCACACTGAAGTCATCACAGCATCGCTCAACAGTTCGCGACTGGATCAGATTGAAACTCTCTGCCGCGGCTCGCGCTCACACATCTGTGCGCAGACGTTTGTCGATGCCAGCGGTGATGCCGTGCTCGCTGAATATTGCCGGCAACCATGCGACATGGTGCCCTCGTGCGAATTACAGCGCCCGGCATTTATCGCCGCCGTGCAAAACGGGGACGCGGGTATGTTGCGCAACGAAGGACCGATCGTGCTCGCAGGACAAATCGCACAGGCCGTGAGCGCCGGTAAACTCCCGCAGGAATGCCTCGGGGCTCACTTCCGTGCAAGCCAGCACCCTGGAGAGGTGTTTGTCACCGTCGATTTGCCGGGGGGCAATGATTACGATCCCGTATCTTCCAAGAGTCTGTCTGCCATCGAAATCGTCGGAAGAAAAACCATGACGGCTTTACTGGCGTACCTTCCAGAGTTCTCCAACGCCTTCGTCTCCGCCTGGCCTGCGCGTGCCGGTATTCGAGAAAGCAGACGTTGGCGAGGGCGCTATGAATTACGCGAGGAAGATATCCTGACCAGTGCCCCCTTTGACGATGGAGTTGCTGCTGCCACATGGCCAATCGAGTTGCGCGAAACAACCAAAGGTCCGCGGCTCTTACATCCGCATGAGCCAAAAGCTGCTGATATTCCTTTACGGTCACTACGAGCTGCCGGGATTGAGAACGTCTTCATCGCCGGGCGGTGTATCAGCGCCACGCATCGTGCCCAGGCCAGCATTCGAGTGATGGGCACGGCCCTCGCGACTGGACAGGCCGCCGGCATCGCATCCGCACTTCTCGCTGGTGGGACAGCAGACGAATCCCTCCCTGCCCTTGTGCGCAGAGCATTGCGTGAATTGCCGACTGCATGATGAACATTGTTTCCGCCATTTTCGATCGAAACTCCGATGACGCGACGGCCATCATTCACGGCGGTGGAGCAATCAGCTACCGAGAGCTGCATGATCGTGTCTGCCGCCTTTCCTCTGCTCTACAACGTCACGGATGTTGGCCACAATCCGGCATTCCTCGAGTGGCTCTCTCCTTCCCGAGCGGTCCCGATTATGTTGTTCGGGCTCTGGCCATCCTTCATGCCGGTGGGTGCTTTCTTCCTGTGCCCGAGGAATTCACACCATATGAGCGTGACCAGTTGATGGCCATCACGAGTGCTGATTTGCTTATGACTGGAGAGTCAGAGCTGACCAACGTGCAGCACGAGGTCCCGCCTGGGTTTTCCGTCGATGAGTTAGAAGCCATACATCCGGCCTTTATCCGTTTTAGTTCAGGAACCACGGGCCGGGCAAAGGGGATTGTGCTGTCTCACCGGGCCCTTCTTGAGCGCATCACAGCGGCGAATCAGGTCCTTCGTATCGGTCGTGGTGATCGTGTCCTCTGGATGCTCCCGATGGCGCATCACTTCGCCGTCTCCATCGTGCTCTATCTCTATCATGGAGCCACCACCGTGCTGGTACCGGTCGACAATCTTCTGAAACCGGCGCGCGATCATGGCGTCACGGTTATCTATGGGTCGCCGTACCACTTTGCGATGCTTGCCGCTGAGCCTGACGCCGCACCGCTTCCTGATTTGCGCCTCGCGGTCAGCACGGCGTTCGCACTTCCGGAATCAACCGCACAATTGGTACGATTGAAATTTGGACTGCCACTTCAGCAAGCGCTGGGGATCATCGAAGCCGGACTTCCATTGTTCAATGGTGATTCAGCCGAATCCAAGCCCTGTTCCATTGGAAAGCCGATCCCGTCATTCCAAGCCAAAATCGATCAGGACACAGGTGAGTTGTTCGTGAAAGGTCCAGGAATGCTCGACGCATATCTCTCTCCCTGGCAATCACGGGACTCCTTATTGCAGAACGGTTGGTTGGAAACGGGCGACATCGCAGAACGTGACGCAGATGGTTGCTATTTTTTGCGAGGCAGAATGCACACGGTTATTAATGTTGGCGGGCTCAAATGCTTTCCGGAGGAGGTCGAGGGGGTCTTGTTGCAGCATCCTTCAGTTCGCGCTGCCCGTGTCCTTGGGCGCGAACATCCCGGGCTAGGTGCCGCACCGATGGCGGAGATCGTTCCCCGCGATCCTTCGCAACCGCCTTCCGTGGTGGATCTGCGCAGGCATTGCCAGCGGCAGCTGGCCGCCTACAAGATCCCTTTCACGTATCAGTTCGTCTCCACCCTGCCGTTGACGTCCAGTGGAAAAATCCTCCGCTGATCGCATGTCTTTCCCTCCTGTCGTCATTCTTGGAGCGGGCCCGGCTGGGAGCACGCTTGCGGCGCTGCTGGCTGAACAGAACATTCCTGTCGTCGTATTTGACGATGAAAAACGTCCGGATCTGCTGGTTGGCGAATCGCTCGTGCCTGCCGTCATTCCTATTCTTCGCACACTTGGCATCGAGGATCGCGTGGCGGCCATCTCCAGATACAAGCCAGGGACTTCCTTCATCCATCGAGAGGAATTAGAGATGCATTTTAATTTTCGCTCGGTGGAGGGCTTGCTTCCGACCTATGCCTACAACGTCCCCCGACCGCAGTTCGACGACCTGATCCGCGAGCGAGCCAGAGAACTCGGAGCTCGTTTCGTCATGTGTCGTGCCAGCCTGAAGGCGAAGCCCGGTGATGAGAATCACGAACTGGTCCTTGATGATGCCTGTCTCGCTGCCGCTGGTCTCAATGCCCAGCCTGTTTTCATCGTCGATGCTGCGGGACGCGCTCGTATTTCTGCCCGCACCCTGGGGATTGCCGCCAAAACTGGGTCGCGGCGGGATCAAGCACACTTTGCGCATTACGAGAATTTTGATCACCCCTTTCCCGAAGGCCAAGTCGTGATCACCTATCACGAATTCGGTTGGAGCTGGAGGATACCGCTTGCAGATCGGATGTCGTTTGGTGTGGTGATCTGTGCAGATCAGGCCGAACGGTGGGGCACATCCGGCAAGGAGAGATTGGCCCGCATTCTCGCCGAAGAACCCAGGCTTGCGTCCACCTCGAAGCTCGCACGGCGCGTGACGGAGGTATTCACCTATTCGAATTATCAGCTCATCTCGGAGCGGGGTCACGGTCCTGGATGGGTGGCGATCGGCGATGCATTTGGCTTCGTCGATCCCATGCTCTCTCCCGGCGTATTTCTCGCCATGGAGGCAGCCGTGTCCGTCGCCGAGGTGGTGATACGCGGAGGATTACATGGCGCAGCCAGTCTAGGCCGAGGTCTCGAGAAACAAGAACGAGACATGCGCGAATGGATCACGGCGTGGAAAGAGCTGATCGACTATTTCTATGATGGTCGCATTGCCAATTTCTATATCGCCGGCAATGAAATGATGAGAAAACATCCCGGAATCATTAGTAATTTCATGCAGCGCAATATCGAGCGCCGTCTCGCGTCCATGGCTTCCGGTGGGACAACCCGATCCACATGGAACCGCCACTTTCTGACCCATTCGATCAAGTGGTTGACGACCCCATCTCACAGCGCAAAGTACGCCGTTCCCGGAAGCTAAATCATCGGTTTCTCCACGCCGAAAGCGGCGAGTGGAGATGGTTGGAACGATGAAAGGAAGAGTCCGTCCAGCTCCCCGTGTAGCCACGGCCGGAGACCAGAGGAATGATGAAAGACTGTTTGGAAATGGCCGTGATATTGTATCGAGATAGATACATTCTAGGGGTCCATTTTGGAATGTAATTGTTCTCTACACAACGTACCATCATAAAACGAAAAGCTTGGCTTGATCTGTACGCGGATTTCTCCAGCCATCCCCTGGGGCACGGAATGGCTTTCAGAAAGAAAATGCCGGGTATTGACCTCGTATTGGCTCCTTTGGTACTTTCCGGCTCATTCAAAGGGCCCTGTAACATTCCAATTTTCTTTGGGAAGAGGCCTTCATTTTCGTCAATCCATTCGTAAAAGCAATGAACCCCCTAACCCTAAGGACTGCTATGAACAATTATAAAATGTTGACATTCTTCATGGCCCTAGTTTTCGTTGCAGGCTGTGCATCAACCAATAATACCTCAGACACGTCGAGCGCCTTACCGGAATCTCGTATTGATGGAAATGCTCCGGCTGATTCGCCTTTTGCTCAAATCCAAATCGGCATGAGCCAAGGTCAGGTGCATAGTATTCTCGGCCAGCCAACTGATAGCAAGGTCTATCAAACCGGTAAGATGTGGATACCTTTTTATTTTGGCAACGATACCTATCGTACCGAGGAACTCTACAAAGGTGTCGGCCGAATCACGTATTCTGGTATGGGCGTGGGCGGAGTCAACTTGAGGGTTTTTAAAGCCATCTATAATCCGAACGAAGCTGGTTTTCTATAATTCATACTCCCACAAATCACGGGGAGTTCAATTGATTACTCCCCCTTATGTCCAAACTTCCTTCGGCACCACCAACCATTTCGTAAGGGCTTCCTCTTCAACCTTCGAAAATTGGCCTTTCCAATCATTCTCTCCACCCTTGAGAGAGAGGAGGGGGAAAATTCTTTTCTCTCCTCTTCAAATCCTTGCAATTTCTTAATACATTGATACAGGCAAGGGAGAGGCTTCCCTTTGGTTTCCTCTGGGAGTCAGAT
>JAOUQB010000158.1 GCA_029879555.1 Nitrospirota bacterium
AGAAAAGAGTTACACTTCGCGCCAGTGGTGGCCGTCGGTTTGGATGAGACGGTCGGCTTCAACGGGTCCCCACGTGCCGGCCTGATACTCGGGTAACCATTTGTGTCCGTGTGTGGCCCACCCTTCGAGAATATCGGTGACCCAAGCCCATGAGGCTTCCACCGCATCGCGTCGCATAAAGAGCGAGGTATCGCCGGTCATCACATCCAAGAGCAGACGTTCATAGGCTTCCGGGGAGGGGGCGTCGAATGCGTCGCCGTATTGAAAGTCCATTTCCACTGGATGGGTGTTAGCCTTGGTGCCCGGAACTTTGGATATCACTCGCAAGGATAAGCCTTCCTCCGGCTGAATTCGCAATTTTAAAACATTGGGAGCCTGCGGAATATCCGGATTGGCATTGAATAGAATTTGCGGAATGTCTTTGAACTGTACGGCGATTTCTGAGGCTCGTTTGGTCATGGCTTTGCCGGTCCTCACGTAAAAAGGTACTCCCGCCCATCGCCAATTTTCGACAAAGACCTTTAATGCGACATAGGTTTCGGTTGTCGAATTAGGCTGCACGCCATCTTCTCGCCGATAGCCGGGAACTTCCTGGCCATTGATCGTCCCATGGGCGTATTGCGCCCGCACCGTCATGGCTTCCACGTCTTTCCCTCGAATGGGCCGCAGCCCACGTAAGACATCCATGCGAGCATTGCGGACGACATCGGGGTCAAGCGAGTACGGCGGTTCCATGGCGATGAGACACAGTAATTGCAGAATATGATTCTGAATCATATCGCGCAGTGCCCCGGCCCCTTCGTAGTAGGCGGCCCGGCTTCCAAGGGTGACGGCCTCACTGACTGTGAGTTGCACATGGTCGATATACTTATGGTTCCACAAGGGTTCAAAAATCGAATTGGCAAACCGCATGACCATAATATTTTGAACCGTCTCTTTTCCGAGGTAATGGTCGATGCGATAAATTTGGGATTCATCGAAGACGTTGCCAATGGCGGTATTGATCGTCTGGGCTGAGGCCAAATCATGACCAATCGGTTTCTCGACAATCACGCGGGAATAGATCTCGGCCGCATCAACGTGAGACACCAGTCCTACTTGATGTAAGCCTTCGCAGGCCGGCGCAAATGAACCGGGAGGAATGGCGAGATAAAACATGCGATTGCCCGGGAGATGAAATTGCGATTCGATCGACGAGACGCGAGCGCGGATGTCCTCATAATAGGCTGAAGCTGTAATATCACCCGCACAATAAAATAGCCGTGTGTGGAAATGTTCCCACTTGTCCGTTTGGAATGTTTGCCGGGAAAATTGTTCGATGCCATTACGGGCGATGGCACGAAAATCGTCGTCAGAAAGATCTTTGCGGCCTAATCCCAGGACAGCAAAATTTTCGGGTAAGAGCCCATCCAATAACAAATTGTAGAGGGCAGGCAGTAATTTGCGGCGCGTCAGATCACCCGAGGCTCCAAAGATCACAATGGTGCAAGGTTGGGTAACAGCCGTTCGGGTGGTTTTGCCTGAAGGGCCGTATGGGTTTGGTTGAGTGCTAGTGGGCATGGCGATCTTCCTAACTCAGCTAACAGTTCGTCAGCGTTTCACGCTATGTCCGCCAAAGGCATTTCGGAGGGCCGCTAACATCTTTTCGGCAAAGGATTCTTCTTGCCGTGAACGAAATCGCGTAAAGAGGGCAGTGGACAGGGTGGGTACGGGGACGTCCTTATCCAGGGCATCCATGAGCATCCATCGTCCTTCGCCGGAATCCTGTACGTATCCCTTTAATGCTTCTAATTTTGGATCGTCTTTCAATGCACCGGCTGCTAATTCTAATAACCAGGAACGCACGACACTTCCGTGCATCCACAGGTCGGCGATGTTGGCCAAATCTAGGTTGTAGTCACTTTTTGACATGAGCTCAAAGCCTTCGGCATAGCCCTGCATCATGCTGTACTCAATGCCGTTGTGGACCATTTTCACGTAATGGCCTGCACCATGCCCGCCCACATGCGCCCAGCCGTTTTCAGGGGCTAAGGTGGTAAAGATAGGCGCTAAGTGCGTGACTGTTCCTTTTTCTCCACCGATCATCAGACAATAGCCGATTTGTAATCCCCAAATGCCACCACTGGTTCCGGCGTCGACATAATGGATGTTCCGTTTCTTGAGATCAGCAGCGCGGCGAACATCGTCGTGAAATTTCGTATTCCCGCCGTCAATGACGATGTCATCTTTGTCGAGGATGGTGCTGAGTTGTCGTATTGTGTCTTCTGTGGGATCGCCTGATGGCACCATCACCCAGACGGCTCGTGGTTTGGGGAGTTTGGAAACGAGGTCTTCGAGTGACGTGGCACCGGTGGCGCCTTTCGATTCAGCTTGCGTGATAAGGTCGGTAGAGCGGTCATAGGCGACGACCCGATGTCCGCCCTGGCTCAGGCGCGTCACCATATTCATGCCCATTTTGCCAAGTCCAATAAATCCAATATCCATCGTGCCCCTCCTTGGGTTAAGGCTCCCTACTGTCTTTTCGGTGCGTTAGGAGCGAAAAATTAGTGCGATGAATAGGAAGAAGGTCGATTCCGGCGGGCGACGGTGTGGGCCGCACGTTTGGTATTCAGGGCCACGTCTAAATTGCAGGCCGCCGTGATCAGCCCAAAATGGGTAAAGGCCTGTGGGAAATTGCCCAATTGTTCCCCGGAATGCGAGACCTCCTCGGCATATAAACGCAGATGATTCGCATAGCTTAACATCTTTTCGAAGATCAGTCGTGCTTCGGTCAACCGGCCAGCTTTGGTGAGGGCTTCGACCAACCAAAAGGTACACATGCTGAAGGTGCCTTCTTCGCCTTCCAAACCATCGGCTGCGGCGGTATTGGTATCGTACCGGTAGACCAGGCTTCCAAGCGCCAATTGCTCTAAGGTGCGATCTAGAGTGGAGAGCATGCGGGGATCGGTGGGGGAGACGAAGAAGACCAAGGGCATGATCAAGTTCGCGGCATCGAGCGCTTCGCTGTCGTAGGCTTGGACGAACGCCCCAATTTTGGGGTTCCATCCCCGTTCCATGATTTCCCGATAGATGCGGTCGCGTTCATCCATCCAACGGACACGATTGCCAGGAAACCCGCGTTTATCGGCTAGGCGAATGCCACGGTCTAAGGCAACCCAGCACATCACTTTGGAATAGACAAAATGCCGTCGCCCCCCGCGAACCTCCCAAATACCTTCATCGGGCTGCTCCCAGTTGTCACAGACAAAATCGAGCAGGCGGCAGAGGTTGACCCAGAGGTCGTAAGAAATGGAGGCGCCATGTTTGTTGTACAAATAGACGGCGTCCATCAGGGCGCCATACATATCCATTTGCAATTGCGAAGCCGCGCCGTTCCCAATTCGGACGGGGCGAGAGCTGCGGTGGCCATCCAGATGGGGCAATTCTTCTTCATCCAAGTTTCGGCGGCCATCGATCCCGTACATGAGTTGAATCGATCCGTCTGGATTCAAATCATGACACCGGGCATTAATCCAATCCATAAAACGACTGGCCTCTACGGTAAACCCCAACCGTAACAACCCATAGAGGGCAAAGGCTGAATCACGAATCCAGGTGTAACGATAATCCCAGTTGCGAGGTCCGCCAATATGTTCCGGCAAACTGGTCGTCGGGGCTGCCACGATGGCGCCAGTTGGTGCGTACGTAAGAAGTTTGAGGGTCAGAGCGGACCGGTGAACCACTTCCCGCCAACGCCCATCATATTGGCATTGCGAAAGCCAGCGTTGCCAAAACGCTGAAGTATTGCGGAAGGCTTCTTCGCCGGATTCCGGGGTCGATAACAGAGGCGTCCCATTCTTGGTTTCTAAATATTCCAAAAAGAAGGTCAGGCTTTCCCCTTGCTTAACGGTGAATTCTTGATAGGCCACTCCGTCCTGCGTTTTGAGAGGAATAGGGCTGACCAACCCCACCGATTGATCACCGGATTGAAAAATCACGCCTTTGGATCGAACATCAACCTCATGCGCATCGCGTCCAAAATTAAACCCGGGGGAACATTCCAACCGAAAGGTGACGGTCCCGCGGACCACAGAAAGCATTCGAATAATCTGGTGACGACGGGGACGGTAGCCGGCTTCATCGGATTCCACGGGCATAAAATCAGTGAGTTCGCCGACCCCATCATGTTGCAGAAAACGTGTCAGGAGAATATTGGTTTCCGGCAAATACATCTGCCGGGTGTTTCCTTGATAGACGGGAGCAATCTTAAAATGTCCGCCAATTTTGTGATCGAGAATGGCTCCAAAAATACTCGGAGAATCAAATCGTGGAAGACAGCACCAGTCGATCGACCCATCAATGCTGACAAGGGCTACCGTGTGCAAATCCCCAATAATCCCGTAATCACCAATATTGGTGTAGCTCATCGCGCTCCTATGTGTTGAGGTGTTGGATCGGAGAATGTCGGGCGCCAATATACCCAAGATGGGCCAAGAATACTACATGTGGGGCTAATTTTATTCATGTCCATCAACATGTGGGGGGATTGATTGCTCAATATTCCTTTGCCGCAATCTTCTTCTTTGAGAAAACCCGTCAGTCTTGGTCGGAGCATTCTTTCCTATCGGAAGGCCGAATCAGCGGCTGTAAAAAATTTTGGGAAAGGGAAGCGAAGCGAGATGTTCGCGTGAGGGAAAGAGCGTCTACACGCGAATATCAATATGCGAGGTCGAACCTTCTAAGTGAGGCGTCTGCGCTTCTCTTGATTCTTTTTTGGAATCGCGCGGCTTGGGTTTTCGTCCACGATAGTAGGGACTATTGGGTCCAGCATCGCCATCACCAACGGCTGAGGGTGCACGAAGTGGGGGAATGGTTGAGGGGGGTGGAAGATGATTGATCTCCATAGGACACCTATTGGGTTTAGGTGGTTGCCAGGTTTTCTAACCCTTTTTCTCTCTTCTTATTACTTTTCGTCACAATTCCGTAAATCTTTAATGGGCTGTTGAAAAAGCCCCCAGGGGCGTTCCAGTTCTGCGCGTTCGCCGCTGAAGCCAGCTTTGGCGCGCAAGCGGCCGAAGCGGCTACAGGCAGGTAGATCGCCATTTTGTGGTGCTCACGTACGGGAAGTACGCTCCGTGTGTCCAAAAGCGTTGCGGCCTTGCTGGATGACTTTTTTGACATTCCGGATCTTTTCCTCATTTGAAAAATGGGGAGTAGAGAGGGATTTCTAATTCTTTGTTTTTTGCAAGAGCACGCAGTTCAGTTCCAGGGCTCAGGAAGTCTTAAAGGGTTTTTTCTTGGAGTAGACATTCAGGTCTTTAGGGTAGGGAGGGACTGATAGGTATGGCCTGAGTAGGAGGCAAGATACTTTTAGCTCTTTCCTGAGCGTATCTTAAAAAATTATGGCGGTTTTCTTGACAAATGTTGGTAAATCCAACAACATGAAGGAACGATATGACGAAACGCATTTCATGGATACGCGCGGCTCAAAAGGACTTTGAGAAGTTCCCAATTGCTGTTCAGGATCAGATGAAAAACGCTCTGGACATTGCAGGACTGGGCAGAAAAGTCGATTTTGCAAAACCCATGAAGGGATTGGGATCTGGGGTTTTTGAAATTGCGCTTCCCTACCAAACAAATGCGTATCGAACAATTTATGCCGTTCAACTCAAGGAGGACATTTGGGTGGTGCATGCCTTTCAGAAGAAATCGCGAACTGGCATCAAAGCCCCCAAGCCGGAAATCCATCTGGTGAAGGAACGACTGAAGCGATTGAAGGAGATATTGAAATGAAAGAGAAAGAAGAAAAGTTAGAAATCATGCGAGGGAGTGGCAATATTTTTCGTGATTTTGGCCATCCGGATGCAGAACTCAGGCATCTCAAGTGTCAATTGGCTGCCGAAATAATTGGCGTGCTGGATGATAAGACCTGGTCCGTGAGACATGCCCAAAAGGAAACCGGATTTGATGCAGGAGATTTTTCTCGCATTCGCAATGCAGATTTTAGGGGGATAACCCTTGATAAAATGGTGAGAATGCTGGAGAAGCTTAACCTCCGAATGAAACCAATGTTTGAAAAAATACCACGCCGTTCGGAACGAAAAACAAACAAAGACGCGCATGTTTTAGTCTAGATATTCTTGGCTGTATTCCATAAAATCGCATCCCCTGCCGTGTTGAA
>JAOUQB010000159.1 GCA_029879555.1 Nitrospirota bacterium
ACAAACGAGCCTTCTGCTAACCTGGTCGCCGCTAAGGCTTTCCGCACAGCCCGATCTTGTGGGGCCAACTTAGCGGCTTGACTTAATTCTTGAATTGCCCGGGGAATATCATTTTGAGAGGCAAAGGCCAACCCTAAATATTGATGAGCCATAGCCTGCTGTGGTTCCTCTTTGAGCACTTTTTGGAAGAGGGGAATGGCTTCATCAGGCTTTCCTCGACCCAGCAACAACCGCCCTTGGAAAACCTGTTGAACAATATTTTTTTTCGAGTTTTCCTTAGAAGACTGAATCAGCTTTTCCGCCTCATCCCATTGTTGATTGTCTAAGTGAAAATTAATAAGTGCCTGTCGAGCTGGCTCAGATTGAGGCTTCAACTCTACAGCTTTCTGAAAATGTTCCAACGCCTTAGACCCGGATCCCATATACGTATAATACTCTCCAAGAAGCATTTGAGGAGTCTCTAATTGGGGCTGACGATTGGCCAATTGTTGGTAAACCTCTTCCGCTTTTTTCCATTGTTGGGTGCCCAAATAGTATTGGCCCAGCTTAGCGTAGAGCGCCTCATTATTCGAATCTATATCTAAGGCTCGCTGATATTGCTCCTCGGCTTCAGATCGTTTACCTTGGATTAAGAGCAAATCTCCCATCGCCAATATTAACGTGGTAGAATCTTTTTTATTCTCTAAGGCCTTGCGTAAAGTCGCCTCGGCCTCTTCAGGCTTCTTCATGGCTAAATAGGCACGAGCCAAATCAATATAAATATGTTCATTCTCTGGGTCTAACTCAATTGATTTTTTCAGCTCCGCAATCCCTTCCTCAAATTCTTTCTCAATAATAAGACTTCGTCCCCGTAATAAATGCCCCTTGGGGTCTTGCGGGGATGACGCCAAGACAATCTCCGCATGTTTTTTGGCATCTAGGGGTTTTTGGGACAACAAATAGAAATCACCCAGCTTGAGATGGGCGTCTTCAATGGTCGGGTCGATTTCAACAGCTTTGGTTAGCTCCCCAAATGCCGCTTGTAAGTTTGGCAATCCTCCTAGCTTCAAGTGAATGAGCGCTAACTGGTGGTAGGCTTTTGCATCGCTCGGATCCAATTGAATGATATTTTTAAATTCAATGAGGGCTTCTTGATATTTCTCGTCATGGAAATAGGCCATACCTCGTTCATAATGCTGGGCTTTTTTCTCTTCAGCCGACAACTGAGTGCAATTACCTAAACTCACCAAGAAAAATGGCAAGGCCAAACAAAGAACCATTCCCGTTAACCGTATCCGTGGCATGCGTATACTCCCTTCCCTGAGTAAATTCATTCTTGTCTATTGAGGTTGATTAGATCGCTCTCGCGCAGATTTTCCTAGGTAGCAAATATATCTTGACAGACCTATCCGCTTAAGACTAGGTCTCCTCGTCCCATATTTAGCAAAGTACTCATTATTCTTACCCCTCGTCAGGATTATCCTTAAAGATTAGACAGTCCTGGAATAGAGAACGGGGATCATTTGACAGCCTTTGGAGGCCACCGATATAGTCTTTTCACATTTTTCTCGAATAAATTCAACTGGTTTTATTGTACACTGATTACCAAATTTTCAAAAGGTAGAACCCATGCCCCAACAAGAAACCGCCTACTCCCTTGATCAAATCGGCTACACACTCGTGAGATTCAATAGCACCGGAATATTTGAAACCCACAAAGATCGAATGGTCGACCCCTATGCCGAAACACGGATGCATAAAGTCCCCCAGGTTGAAGGTATTCAGTATGCCCCACAAGTCACCGAAAAAATTCTGCCCTGCTTAGTGTTACTGCATGATCAATGGGGCTTAACCGCTCCCATTCAAGACTTGGCCAAGGGACTAGCATGCCACGGCTATATTGTCTTGGTGCCGAATCTCTATGGCCGCATAGGTGGAATGGTCACCGCCAACGCAGAAGTCGCGGAGGCACTTATGGAAAAACTGAATGTGCAGCAGGCTCTGCAGGACATCAATGCCTGCTTTGAATATCTCAATGCCAATCTGACAGAAGACACCCTTCTCGAACGAACCGTGCGCAACGGGCATGGGGTAATAGGATTTGGTATGGGCGGAACCTTGGCAATAAAAACAGCCGCACATCGTCGTCGGCTTCAGGCTGCCGTGGCCATCGGGGGAAAGCTTCCTGACGGACCTGAAACGGCACAAGGGCTGTACTGTCCGTTGATGCTGCAACAAGCAGGGCAAACGCCACAATGCTCTGCAGAAGAACTTGAGTACTTTTGCCACACAGCCAAAGAAGCAGGAAAGACCGTCGAATTACAGACTTACCCCGAAGCTTCGCCAGGATTCTGGTATCCTAACTCACCGAATTACCGGGCTTCTGAATTGGAGGCTTCCCTCCAGAAATCGTTGGATTTCATCGGCACATTGATCAAAAAGGGGTAACTAATCAACCGTCCATTTTCCCGACTTCCGACCGCCTGCTTACAATTGCTTAAGAAAAAGACTCTTTCTTCCACAGGCACCATGTCACTCCCAATCGCCTTGAGGTGGCTCAACACCTCTGTGATTTTATTTTGTTTCTGCTCCCTTTGGGCTCCTCACCCGATTAGTGCCCACACCAATAGCGCTGAATACCCTGTAAGCATTTTAAAAGACCATCGCCAGAAAATACTTCAGCTTTCATCAGATAATGAAGCGCTAACATTCCACAAAAATATCTTCTCCAAAACTCAGCCGTTTGAGCATTCTGCTTCACGGCGAAACCCATCAAAGACCAGCAAAACAACGGATTCTATTTCCGTGGAGAAGCAACGAACGATCACAACCTTCTTAGCGTCCCAAACAGCCATTGGAATCATTCAAGAATTTCGTGAAGCAGCAGAATCGACATTGGACGACAATCACCTCTTGGGAACCGTCCTATCAGTTGCACAACAGGAATGGCTCACATCGAAGCCTTCATTAGTAGGATTAAAGACTTTCCTTGAATTTAAACAGAAGTTGGCTGCCTCACCTCTGCAAGATCCCGGAATCCTGCTTTTCGAAAATGAATATGCTCAATTCACGAATTTTCATGAACAATCCCATTCATCGACTAATAACCAATCTTGGATAAACCTCTTCACGGATTTTGGATTCCGAGGCATTGAGACCAAATTACATGAGTACTGGCAGCAAAAAGAGCAACCGACGCAACAACCCATTTCCGATGCTCACAAACAGGCCTATATTCACCAGTACGTAGCGTCAAAAATACTTCCCGTGCTTCATACCCATCTCCTCATCCTAGCGATAGAGGTTGAAGGCGAGGCCCATGAGGTGGCGTGGAGTTCATGGTATGCCATTCAACAGTGGCAACAACAAGAGCAATCCGATTACGCCATGATAAGACTCTGTGGCACCTGGAAATGGATTATCCATAACCATCAAAACCATGGAGATCATAAATCCACGATGGAGTTTATTCCGCCAGGGCAAGAAACCGCGCCACAAGTCCAACCCACAACCATACTCATTCATGGAGATACGGTGTATCTTAAATGGACCTTTGCACAAGGCATTCAGGAAGATAGCCTCCTACTTAGCAATCACGATACACGCCTTGAGGGTACCTTCACGAACAGTCTCGGGCCCTATGGGAGTATTTCCGGCCAACGAATCTCGAAATGCAAAAACAAGTAACCCGTCTTGGCCTCTTGGAATACGTTACATTTTCTTCCATACCCGAAAAGGATGACCGTTCCCCTATCGACTAAAACGGCTCAGGATCCACTGGCCACGTCAAAATTTCACAAACAAAGAAAAACCAAATTTTTTTAATGAATGATGCGGGCAGGAACAACCTCTCGCTACTCGGAACTCCCCAAAAGTAAGAGTTCCGTAGACCAGTCAGTCGCAATCCCCAACTACCGGCCTCAGACCTTTCGCGAGAGAAACGCTATAGAGAGTAAGCTAAACGAGGAATTTCCGCACAAAGAAAGGGGTCAAGGAGAGCTTGGTTTAGGCAAAAAGGCAATATCAGTAGCCAACGTGATTTTTTCTAATTCTTCTGTGACTTCAACGACTCGCTCATTTTCACTTCGCGATGACGGAATCGTCTGACGTTCAATATATTTCACGAGACCCACTCCACGTGCAAACCATACCGTCATCGTATCGGTTCCCTGAATGGTTTTCCCACTCTCAGACAAGTGTACCTGCATGGTCATTTTGGCTTCCAAGCGAATCGCGTGAGGATACGTTCCGGTAGGAACAGTCACAGCCTCCTGCGCTTGGGCAGACGAAATGGCCACAATATCCACTTTCTCAGATTCACCATCTCGATCAATATCCATTCCCAGCTCCAGCCCTGTTCGATTAAATTGCTCAAAGGAGCTGGGAACGTCTAGAGGGAACCGCACAATTTGATAGGGCACTAACTGACGTTCTAATGTGGTCCCAGGCTTGGACCCATAATAACGAATGCCGGCGGCATCACGGCGATAATAACTATCCGATGGACCCTGATTACCAGGATTCGTGTCGTGAAAAACCGTCACCTCCACACCTTCCTGTATCTCCTTACCCATCACTTTGGATACATTCGTAAACTGGGTAGCCTTCTCAGCAATTTGAACCAGTCCTCCTTCGTTCATCGTGCCACGATACACCCATTCATTTCCTATCTGATCGGGAAAATATTCATGAGCACCCTCGATGACCAATGGGGAAGAGTCCGCCGCAACGGCAGGAGAAAGCAAACCGAGCCAGAAAAGACTTACAAGAAAAATACTAGTCGCTGGTCGAAAGGATGGGGAAAAAATAAAAGGACAGATCATGGTTGGCAATGTAGAGTGAACCTATCATAGCAGCTTCAAACCCAGCAAGTTCCATCGGAGAGAATGAGACGAAAGCAGGACTTGTCTTACCACCCATCATTTACAGAAAATATCCGCTATGTCTGGTACGAGAAACCTCACAAGCCCAAAAGAGAGCCAACCCACTATTTTAGTATTTGGAGGATCCGGAGTCATCGGACGGGCCATTGCCAGGGAGTTTGCCTCCCAGGGGTGGTCGGTGGGAATCCATTATCATCATAATCGCAAGGCTGCGGAAGAAACGGTGGCCACTATTAGCAAGACTGGGGGAGATGCACAAATTTACCAAGCGAATGTCCTGGACCTCTCACAAATCCGAACTATCTTTCACGCTTTTTTACAAGACCATGGCTCTCTTACGCTGTTGATCTGGGCCATTGGCGTGGCCGCATCTAAGCTTTTGCTCAAAACAACGGCAGATGAATGGGAAGAGGCGATTCAGACCAATCTGACCGGCGCCTTTCATGTCCTACGGGAAGCAGGCCCAATTCTAGAGAAACAACAAGACGGGACGGTTCTCCTCATCGGATCACGATCAGGCGAACAGGGCATGCCCGGACAAGCCGCGTATGCCGCATCAAAAGCAGGCTTGATAGGACTCATGCGAACAGCAGCGCAAGAATGGGGAGGCTGGAATATTCGGGTCAATGCCATATTTCCTGGATGGCATACATCACCTTTGTCGGGTTTGGGGATCGATTCAGCCTTGAACCAGCAAACCCACATCCTCAACCGCACACCGTCCCTTGATCACGTAGCAAAAAGCGTGTATCACTTAGCCTCGACTCGCGACATTTCCGGCCAAGTTTGGAATCTTGATAGTCGCCTCTAACATGGACACACAAGCGTACAGCAACCGACCGTCACGATCATGATCCCTCAATCGATTTTCATCACAGGAACCGACACCGGCGTCGGCAAAACCACGATGACCGCAGCGCTAGTCCTTGCTTTACAGCAACAGGGGCAAGCGGTTGGAATCCTTAAACCTTTGGAAACCGGGGTGAATCTTGACGACCTCGAACATTCCGACACCGAACGCTTACGCCACTTACTCTCCCCTTCGCCTCCGTTCGAAGAAGTGTGCCTGTATGCATTCCCTCAACCACTCGCACCTTTAGCGGCTGCCAGAGAAACAAACACAACCATACAGCTTTCTCAAATTTGTTCACACATAGAACGACTTTTCCCACGCTATGCGTTCCTGCTGATAGAAGGGGCAGGCGGCCTCTTCACCCCTGTTACACCACAAGACACGGTGCGGGATCTAATCGCCTTATTAAAAATCCCATGCCTTATTGTCGGACAGACTGAAAT
>JAOUQB010000160.1 GCA_029879555.1 Nitrospirota bacterium
AATTAGTAGAGGGCTACATGCCGATGCAGATGATTTCCGAGTTGGCCATCTGCATTCTGTTCTTTTCGATTTGTAACTACCTGCTCAAGCGAGCAGGCGTTGGGTTGCCCAAATTTTGGGCCGGCATTTTTGTCTGGTGCTTCATTAACCTGTTTTATTTGAAGTACCGGATCTACCCTCCTATTCCGTTTAGTGTCCGTGCTATTTATGGGACTGTTTCTGCTTGCGGAATTTTCATGTGGGTCTCAGGTTCTCAAGAGGAATGGATGGAGTTTAAACGTCCGATTATTAATGTGTTGGATGCCAATACTGGATTTACCAAAATTATAAGAACGGCATTGTTAGTACTTTTGCCCATTGGGTTGGGTGGATTTGCATATAATTCGCTTCTCCCAAGTTTCGATGAACCCATTGAGCTTCGCACGGTACATCCAGCGCCCCCAGCGACGACCAAAGTACATGGAAAAACCTATGTGCTACAAACAGCACAGCAGCCCTACCGTATTGATACGAGTGGGAAATATGATCCAGCATATTCAAATGCCCATATTGTGGACCAATCCATGGGTCGTCTTATGAAAGATGTCAATAGTTCTGAAGACAACCCCTGGGATCCAAATGCCAAAGGTTATATCAAGCATGTGAGAGAAGGAGGGGAGATCTTCTTTCAGAATTGTCATTTTTGCCATGGAGATAATTTAAACGGAAGAGGGCTTTGGGCCTTTGCCTTTAATCCTATTCCGGCTAACTTTACCGATGCCGGCACAATCGCCCAACTGCAGGAGACGTTTGTATTTTGGCGGGTGGCAAAAGGCGGTATTGGGTTACCTGGGGAAGGATTCCCGTGGGCTTCAGTTATGCCTCCTTGGGAACAGCATCTTACAGTCGATGAAATTTGGAAAGTGATCATGTTCGAATACTGGCATACTGGCTACTACCCAAGAACTTGGGATTGAGGGAGGGCCTTGGAAATGAACATGAAATTCACAACTCAATTAAAATCAGAAACAATGATGAGGGAACAAATGAACAGAGAGTACAAGGATAGCCGATGGCGCCCTGGCTTAACGTCAAGCCTTCTCGCTTTAGGGGTCCTCATGGCTGGAATCGTATTTAGCGGACCAACGTTTGCCCAAGATGCTGAAGGTTTTCGAACTGAAGCCTTGCCAGCGCCAGCCCCTGCCGAACAGGTTGAAGCTGGGAAGCGAGTCTATTTCACAAAATGTGTCTGGTGTCATGGGGTCAATGGATCCGGTGATGGTCCAGGGGCCGACCGACTCTGGCCGCGGCCACGTAACTTCAATGCGGGCACCTTTAAAATACGTCATACCGCCAGCGGACAATTGCCCTTAATTGAGGCTGACTTACTGAAAACCGTGACTCATGGCCTACCTGGTTCAGCCATGCCATCATGGGAAGGTATTCTTACTGAGCAACAAATGAAGGATGTTCTGGCGTTTGTCACAACAGAGCTGGTCAAAGATCGTTCGTTCCAAGATGCAGAATTTGAAGAATTACATGTTCTTGAGCTAGAAAAGCTTGCTGCTCAAGCCGTCCCACCATCTGTGGAATCGATCAAAAAAGGTTCCGAGCTCGTTGTTGAGAACAAATGTATCGAATGTCATGGCCTTGAGGGGCGTGGTGATGGGAACGCGTTTAATCTGAAAGATGACTGGGGATTTTCTATCCAACCTGCAGATTGGCATAAATGCTGGAATTTCCGTGGTAGTCGCCAGGATGCCTATAATGTGAAAAATATTTTTCGCACGTTTTCAACCGGGATCAATGGGACACCAATGCCATCATTTGCCGATAACACCACGGTAGAAAATCGGTGGCATATTGCTAATTATGTGAACCATCTTTGTGAGAGGGATGTCGATGTTGATATTGCTGGCGGTAAGGTCACTGATGAGATTGCTGCAGCCTTGTTCGCCGCAAAACCACGGGGCATTGATCCTTTAACGGATAAACCTAAGATTAACTTCGTTATTCCTTCCAAGTTTTCGGAAGGTGACCTTCCGGTCGACCAATACGATGAACGTTGGAACACGGTTGAAAGACGTATTGTGGCGATTGGTGGACAAATTACCCATAAACCTAGAAATTTCGTCAATCGGATCGATGATGTGTGGGTTCGGTCGCTGTACAATGAAACTCATTTGACCCTGATGTTCCAATGGGATGATCGTACAAAAAGTATTCAAAAGGATGAGGTGGATTGGGAACCGTATGAAGTCAATCTAGAGGACTATGGCATTGTTGAACAAGAGCCAGGAGGTAGTATGTTCGACGATGATACCACTCATCCAGATTCGATTGCCGCCAAGCAAACCAGTTATCAAGTGTTTAATGACGGGTTGGCTTTTCAAATGCCAATTAAATTTCAAGAATTACCTGCCCCTCGAAAACCACGTTACTTCTGGGGTGATGAGACTTTCCCTGTTGATATTGCCAAGTGGACAGCGGATGGCAATCTTAAAGCCTATATGGGAAGTGGTTGGGATGTAGATCTTGAAGATCGGGATGACTTCACTGAACAGTTAAAGTTGGTGAAAGCCGAATGGAAGGATGGGCGTTGGACGGTCATCATTTCCCGACCATTGAAGGCTGACTACGAAGAAGATACCTACATTGAACTCGGCAAGTATATACCCATCAATTTCTTTATGTGGGATGGCCACAATGGGGACGTTGGTAGGAAGATGGGTGTTTCCGCCTTTTATTATTTAGTGTTGGAGCCACCGATTCCTGCTGAAGCCAAATGGTATGCTGGACTGGCGGCAGTTGGTTTGGTGATTGTCGAAGGGTGGATTTTAACCCGCCGGTCGAATCGCCGGAAAGAACTCGGGACCAAATAATTTCTGACCAGGTAATATGGCCTGGTTGAAAAATAGGGAAGGGGGTGGGATATTCCCACCCCCTTTTTTTATGCCCACACATCCTGAATTTCCTAACATTACCGGGGTCATTCTTGGCGGAGGCCAAAGTCGAAGAATGGGTCGTGATAAACGGCGACTTCATTGGGAAGGAGAACCATTTCTGGATAGGGTGAGTCGATTGATGGCGAAGTTATTTAAAGATGTTTTGGTTGTCACAGCCGAAAATGACTATGAAGGTTCACATCTTCCTGTTCGATTGGTCACGGATAGGATTCCTCATAAAGGTTCTTTAGGAGGCCTTTATACTGGGTTGGTTGAAGCCAAAAATTCGTCATGCTTTGTTGTTGCCTGCGACATGCCATTTTTAAATTTAGAATGTATCGCCCTGATGTGCCATCGGTTTAGCAAAAATATCTCAGTGGTAAGAATTTCTAGGGGTCTTCAACCATTACATGCCCGGTACACCAAAGAGTGTATCCCGGTCATTGAGCAGATGATTCATGACGGAGATCTGAAAATTCAAAATTTGTTGACTCATTCAGATCTTTCAATAGATATTCTTGATGAATCAATTTTTCATAATATTGACCCCTATGGGAAAACGTTTATGAATATTAACACGCCCGCCGATTTTGAATTTGCGAGAAAATTTTCTTTGGACCCTTCTCTCTCAGAATGAAAGATCTTTGATTGAGTTTTTTATGTGTATTTTCTGTTAAGGAGTGACGGGAGAAATTGTTGGTTTGATTGCTGTGACTGTAATCGGAATGCGAAATTTTTCCGTAATTAAATTGCCGGGGTTTGTTTCTGAAGAACAAAGTGGAAGCTTGAATTCATCCGTGGAATCTTTCGTGATAGTAGAATCCTTGCCTTGTCTGAAATGCTGTGTTAGATTCGCCGCGGCGAAAAAATCCTTATATTTTGCATAGATATGGAATGTTTTGTGGAGAAATTACTCCAAAATCAGGTGAGTAAGGCTATTGCCGCAGGCTTGAAAAAGGTGTCTGAGTCCGGCCAATTACCTCTGGAAACTATTCCATCTCCGATGGTGGAGCCTCCCAAACGTGCAGAATGGGGAGATTTTTCCTGCAATGTGGCTATGGTGTTGGCTTCAACGGTTCGGCAACCTCCTTTAAAAGTGGCCGCTGTGTTGGCTTCCAGTCTTCGTGAGCAATTCCCTGATTTATTTCAACGGGTGGATGTCGCTCCACCCGGATTTTTGAATATCACCCTGCATCCTTTGCGTTGGATAGAAGTGTTGCGAACGATTCAGGAACAAGGGGCTTCCTATGGAACAAGCCATATTGGAAAAGGGCAACGAATACTTTTGGAATTTGTTAGTGCAAATCCGACCGGGCCCTTGCATGTAGGACATGGGCGTGGTGCGGCATTGGGACAGGCGATGGCTTCGATTTTGACGGCCACCGGATTCACGGTGTCACGGGAGTTTTATATTAATGACGCGGGTCGACAGCTTCTATTATTGGGGCGGTCTGTCTATGCACGCTATCGAGAATATTGGAAAAAGGATTCTTCGTTTCCCGAAGATGGATATCATGGAGCCTATATAAAATACTTAGGTGAATCGGTGGCCCATACTCATGGGGAAACCTTATTGGAAAAACCGGTAGATGAGGCTGAGATGGCTTGTGCCCAAGTGGCCAGTCAGATTCTGCTTAATGGTATCAAGGAAGACTTGGCGAAATTTGGGGTGAATTTCGAGACCTGGTTTTCAGAAGCGACCCTTCATGCTAAAGGCATGGTTCAGATGACGCTGGATGAACTGCTGGAACGGGGCCTGGCCAAGGAGGAGGAGGGCGCGTTGTGGTTTTGTTCGTCGGAATTTGGTGATGAAAAAGATCGAGTCGTGAAAAAACAGGATGGAACCTATACCTACCTCGCTGCCGATATGGCCTATCATCGAGACAAATTAGCACGGGGTTTCGATACCCTAATTAATATATGGGGTGCAGATCATCATGGGTATATTCCACGAATGGAGGCGACGGTGCAGGCATTTGGCCATGCCAAAGAGTCGTTGCGGGTTGTGCTTGTGCAAATGGTGAGTTTGCTGCGTGGGACGCAAAAGATTGAAATGTCTAAACGTACCGGAGAGTTTGTGACCCTTCGAGAGGTCGTGGAGGAAGTCGGTGCGGATGCCGCCAAGTTTTTTTTCTTGATGCGGAGGGCCGATACTCATTTGGATTTTGATTTGGAATTGGCTAAGCAACAGTCTTCAGATAACCCGGTTTATTATGTGCAATATGCCCATGCTCGTATAGCCAGTGTGTTTCGTGTAGCTCAGGAACGCCAAGTACCTCTGCCGGCTATTCAGGATGTTGATCCGACGGTATTACTTCATGAAGAAGAGTTGGGAATAATTAAGACTCTGGCGCACTATCCCTTTATTCTTGAGGGGAGTGCCATCGCATTAGAGCCTCATCGCGTCACATTTTATCTCCAAGAACTTGCAGCGCAATTTCATTCTTATTACAACAAGCATCGGGTGCTCCCACCAGTAGACCATTCGGACGTGATTCACGATGTGTCACAGGAAGGGACATCGGAGACAAACGGACAGGGATCGCGCTCGGAAAGTGAATCGGTGCAAGATTCTCTCACGCCTGCCGTGACGGCTGCGCGTTTGGTGCTGTTGCGTCAAGTGCAGACGGTCCTTCGCAATGGCCTCACCTTACTCGGAATTTCATCTCCTGAGAAAATGTAATGAATCGGTAGCTCGATACAGTATGACTCTTTCGAATCAACACCCCCTCGCCCCCTCTGGCGTAAATCATTTTCAGGTCCACCACACTTCGGCCTCTGGGGCCAGGGCAGGGGTGCTCTCTACGTCGCATGGTCAAATTGACACTCCGGCCTTTATGCCCGTAGGTTCGCAGGGAACCGTCAAGGGACTAGATCCTCTCGAAGTCCGCGATTGTGGCTTTCAGATGATTTTGGCCAATGCATATCATTTATTTCTTCGACCAGGTCATGACCTCATTGAATCTCAAGGTGGATTGCATCAATTTATGCAATGGTCAGGGGGAATTCTGACCGATAGTGGTGGCTTCCAAATGGTCAGCCTGGCCGATCTGTGCAAAATTACTGAGGAGGGTGTGAGGTTTCGTTCTCATATCAACGGCGAATGGCATCTGTTGTCGCCAGAGAAAAGTATGAACATTCAAGTGGCGCTGGGTTCCGACATTATGATGGTGTTGGATCATTGTCCGACTTATCCCTGCACCAAACCACAAGCACTGGAAGCGATG